>USFH01000238.1 GCA_900553925.1 uncultured Clostridium sp. | reverse complement strand
CGGGGGAGGTGAGCTTTGCCCATTACGGGGTGCTGTTTTTAGATGAGCTTCCGGAGTTTTCCAAACCTGTGTTGGAGGTGCTGCGCCAGCCGTTAGAAGAACGGAGAATCCGGATATCGAGAGTACAGGCATCGTATGAATTCCCAGCGGATTTTATGTTTGTGGCGGCGATGAATCCATGTCCATGTGGAAACTACCCGGATTATAGGAGGTGCAGCTGCACGGAACAGCAGATCCGCCGCTATCAAAGTAAGGTAAGCGGACCGTTGCTTGACCGGATCGATATCCGGATGGAGGTTAAAGGCGTAAAGCAGGAGGCACTTTTCTCCAAACAGAAAACGGAATCTTCGAAGACAATCCGGGCACGTGTGGAACAGGCAAGACAGATGCAGAAGGAACGGTTTGCCGGAACCGGACTGTTGTTTAATTCACAGCTTGATGGAAAGAATCTGGAGGAATATATCAAGTTGTCTGCGGAAGGAAAAAGGCTGGTACTTCAGCTGTTTGAAGAACAGGAATTATCTGTCCGGGGTGTGCACCGCGTCTTGAAGCTTGCCCGCACAATCGCGGATCTGGCTGGCAGTGAAGAGATTGAAAATGCACATCTGCAGGAAGCGGCATTTTACCGCAATCAGGATGTATTTGCAAAGGAGGTTCTGTATGGAAACTAGAAGTGAGATGGCAAGGCTTTGGCTATATGGAAATCATGAGATATCATCAAAAGTAAAATATTATCTGATTCTACGGTACGGTACGGCCGAGCAGGCTATGGAGCAATCGGTACCGGAGCTTGAGAAGGAGCTGGCAAAGCAATTTGAACCGGCGGAATATCAGACGCTTTTACTTCGCAAAAATACAAATTATCTGGATGAAGTATACGCACGATTAAAGGAACGAAACATCCGGATCTTATATCCGGGGCATCCGCTATACCCGGAGAAGCTTACAAATATCTACGATAAACCGGAGATTTTATTTGCGCGTGGCAAAATCCGGGAGAGCATCAATTATTATAATCAGTCGGTTGCGATTGTGGGTGCACGCAATGCAGATACATACTGTAAAGAAACAACACGTATCTTTGCGAGGGAGCTTGCGAAGGCAGGAATCCAGATTGTGAGTGGACTGGCCAGGGGTATCGATAGTCAGGCACATCGCGGCTGTCTGGAAGCAGGTGGCTATACGATCGCAGTGCTTGGCTGCGGGATCAATGTCACATATCCGCGCGAGAATATCGAATTATTCACGCAGATTGAAGAACGGGGATTGATTCTGTCCGAATATTGTCTGGATGTACCGCCGCTTGCATTTCAGTTCCCGCTCAGAAACCGGATCATAAGCGGACTGTCGGATGGTGTTTTAGTATCCTGTGCCAAGAAGAAAAGCGGTTCTCTGATTACAGCAGATCTGGCACTTGATCAGGGAAAACAGGTGTACGCTCTGCCGGGCAGAGTATTAGACACATTCAGTGAGGGCACAAATCATTTGATCCAGTTGGGCGCCATGTGCGTGACGAGACCGAAGGATATCCTGCTTGATCTATGGGGAGAGGAACGCCTGAATATGGATGATGTTAGCGGTGCTGCATCCGGTAGTGCTGAAAAACAAAGTGAAACACGGGATAACCTGACAGCCGCAGAACGGACCGTATATGACCTTCTAGGCTTAGATCCCGTGCATGTGGATGATGTAATTGCTCAGGCAAGACTTGGCGTATCGACGACGATCAGTGTGCTTTATGAGCTGGAGCGGCGAAACGTGATCAAACAGCCGGTGCGAGGGTATTATATATGGAGTTTGTGAGGAATGATAGCTGTATTTAATATGCTAGATTTATGAAAACGTGCAACAGTGTCGCACGTTTTCATAAATTAGTTCTTTTGTATCGCAGAAATATGACATAAGATATGGATATGCAAAGCTGTCGATATAAGGTATAATAAATGAATTAAGTTTAACAATCGAAGTTTGAAGGAGCGACAATATATGAAGTATTTATAATTCCGTTTTG
>USFH01000237.1 GCA_900553925.1 uncultured Clostridium sp. | reverse complement strand
CGGAACCGGTGACACCTAACAATGTCTGAAACTGATTCCCCTCCCGAAATCCCTGTACCAGTGCCTCAATTGCCTGCGGCTGGTCTCCTGTGGGCTGGTATGGGGAGTGTAATTTAAAATGATCCATAAAGCCTCCAATGAATTTTAGTCTGCACCATTTGTGCTTGTATTATAGCAGACTTTCCTGTAAAAGTACAGGGAAAATCGAACTTTTGTTCTGTTTTCTCTTTTTTATGCAGACATTCCTATAAAAAAGGACTGGCCCCCAGACGGAAGCCAGCCGATTTTCTCTGTGCCAAAAAAGCTGTTGTCTATTTCTATGCCTGTTTCATACTTGCTGCGATGGCATCAGCAAGTGCATCGAGTTCCCCTTTCTGTTCTGCGTGCATGGCAGATTTCACTGTAACCTGTGCATCGAGAACCGACATATCCTTCATCGCCTCAAGCTCTGCGCGCATCTGCTTTGCAGTGGTTGCTGCCCAGGTTCCGTTTTCTAACAGTGCAACGGTCTTTTTCTGAACCGCAAGTGCTTTCATATCAGAGAGAAGGTTCTCCATCACCGGATAAATGCCGCCGTTGTAGGTCGGTGCTGCAAATACAAGATGGCTGACACGGAAAATCTCGCTGATTAATTCGGATACGTGCGTATTGGACACGTCGTATACCGCAATATTTTTGATTTCTCTGTCTGCAAGTGCTCCTGCAAGCGCATCTGCCGCACTCGCCGTATTTCCATACATCGACGCATATAAGATTGCAACCGCGTTATCCTCTGCCTCGTAAGTACTCCATTTCTGATACTTGTCCAGAATATAACCCAAATCCTGTCTCCATACCGGTCCATGCAGTGGGCAGATAACAGCGATTTCAAGCGAAGCCGCCTTTTTTAACAACGCCTGCACGGAAGCGCCATATTTTCCTACAATATTCGTATAATAACGTCTCGCATCGTCCAGCCAGTCTCTGTCAAAATTAACCTCATCAGCAAACAGATTGCCGTTGATTGCTCCGAAGGTTCCAAAACCGTCTGCGGAAAACAGCACCTTGTCCGCATCATCGTAAGTCACCATTGCTTCCGGCCAGTGTACCATCGGCGCCATCACAAAATGAAGCGTATGCTTTCCGGTGGAAAGGGTGTCTCCCTCTTTCACGGTAATGGCACGCTCCGCATAATCTGTTCCGAAGAACTGGCGAATCATTCCAAAGGTCTTGGCATTTCCGATAATCTGAATCTGCGGATATCTGCGGATAATATCGCCAATCATTGCACAGTGGTCTGGCTCCATGTGGTTTACTACAAGATAATCAAGCGTTCTCTCCCCGAGTGCTGCTTCCAGATTCTCAAAAAACTGTCCGGCCACGGAAGCATCCACGGTGTCCAGCAATACATTTTTTTCATCTAAAAGCACATAGGCATTATAAGATACCCCGCGTGGAATCGGGAAAATATTCTCAAATAATGCCAGTCTTCTGTCACTTGCACCTACCCATACGATATCTTCTGTCACATTTTTAATATTGTACATTCTTCTTACCTCCTAAATTTCAACTCTAAAACACCCTGCATAAAATTATGCAGGATGCTTCTGTTTTCCTATGCCATTCTTCCACAGCACTGTTTATATTTTTTGCCGGATCCACATGGGCACGGATCATTCGGATAAACCTTTGCAGCCGTACGTTTTTTCGGTGTATTGGTTGCCGTCTCATCCTTATTTGTACCGGTTACTTTTGCAACCTGCTCACGCTCTACCTTCTGCTCTACCTGTACATGATAGAGAAGACGAATGGTATCCTCCTGAATACCCGCGATCATTTCATCGAACATATCAAATCCGGCCATCTTATACTCAACCAGCGGATCTCTCTGTCCGTATGCCTGTAATCCGATACCCTGACGGAGCTGATCCATATCGTCGATATGATCCATCCACTTGCGGTCGATCACCTTCAGCAATACGACACGCTCCAGCTCACGGAACTGCTCGATCTCCGGGAATTCGGTCTCTTTAGCTTCATATAAAAGCAC
>USFH01000236.1 GCA_900553925.1 uncultured Clostridium sp. | reverse complement strand
GGCTTTCGAGTGGATACTTCGCGATGCGTCAGGGCCTGATCGGATTGGCGGGTATCGCGGTTATGTTGCTGATATCCTGCTTCAATTATCAGTTCTGCAAACGTGCGCCGGTGCAGAAGGTAATTGTTGGTGCGATGATCTTTTGTGCAGGTGTTGCATTGGTGATGGGCGTATCTTCGAACGGTTCACAGCGGTGGGTTGAGGTCGCAGGTATCCAGCTGCAGCCATCCGAGATCGTAAAGCTGCTCATTATCCTGTATCTGCCAAGCGCCTGTGTGAAGCATCCGAATTATCTGAAGTCGTATCAGGGAATACTCCGGCTCATTGCACCATGTATCCTGAGTGAGGCTCTGATTGCGAAA
Organism: uncultured Clostridium sp.; assembly: GCA_900553925.1. GTDB lineage: Bacteria > Bacillota > Clostridia > Lachnospirales > Lachnospiraceae > Coprococcus_C. Next base: position 1,694 of record USFH01000236.1, on the reverse strand, counting down.
GAGAACTTAAGTACTGCGGTTGTCTGCGTGGCAATCATGGTCGTCATTATATTTGTTGCGTGTCCGGATTACAGGCTTCTGGTTATGCCGGTCATTGCGCTGGCATTCGCCGGTGTACTCCTGATCACGACGGTTGGATACCGTGGAGACCGAATCGATGCATGGCTGCATCCGGAGACAAGTAATTCTGGATACCAGACGATGCAGTCTCTGTATGCGATCGGTTCTGGCGGATTGTTCGGCAAGGGCCTGGGACAGAGTATCCAGAAGCTTGGATTCCTGCCAGAGTCACACAACGATATGATTTTTGCAATCATCTGCGAGGAGCTTGGATTGTTTGGTGCCCTCTGCGTCATTGCATTGTTCGTTATGCTGATCATACAGCTTCGATATATTGCAAACCATGCAAGAGAGCGGTATGGCGCCCTGATCGTAACCGGTGTTATGACACATATTGCAGTGCAGATGATCATCAATATCGGTGTTGTTACCAATGTTATCCCGAATACCGGTGTGCCGCTTCCGTTTATCAGTTATGGTGGTACGTCACTGGCATTTCTGATGGTTGAGATGGGACTGGTGCTCAGTGTGTCCAGACAGATGCTTCCGTATGAAGCGCCGACGGATGAAGAACTCCGGATGCAGAGACAACAGTAGATATTACATATTACAAGAGGAGAATTGGTTTGAAGAAACATTGGGTTATACTTTTTTTGCTTGTGCTGATTGCGGGAACTGTATTTTATCTATCCACATTCACAGTGGAGAAGGTAGAGGTTACAGGCTGCGAGATCGTGGATACGCAGACGATTACAGATGCGGTCAAAGCGCAGGCACCACTCGACAATACATTGTTATTGTGTCTGAAAACGAAATTCAAGAAGATTGACGACATTCCATTTGTCAGCAAAACGGATGTCGAGATGACAGGCAGAAATTCTGTCAGAGTTACTGTATATGAAAAATCCATAGCTGGCTGTGTGCTGAATGCAGGCAACTATGTGTATTTTGATAAAGATGGAATCGTGCTGGATACATCGAAGAGCCGTGTAGGCAGTGTTCCACTGATCAAAGGTCTGACGATCACACAGTGGGATATCGGTAAGAAGCTGTCAAGTACAGACAAGCAGAAGTTCCAGATGATTCTGACCATTACGCAGTTGGTGGAAAAATACAACCTGGAGATTGATGGCATCAAGTTCACCGCTGAAAATGAAATTGTTCTCACCCACGGGAACATTACAATCGAACTTGGAGAGGGGGAATATCTGGCGGTTCAGATGATGAATCTGGGCAACATTTTGCAGAATCTCGAAGGTATGTCCGGAACACTGTATATGAAAGATTTTGATTCGGAAAATGCAACTGCAAGCTTTCGGAAAAAATAATGAATTTTACGTAAACCTATTGATTATTTCAAAAAAAACCTATATTATATAGGATAATAATGCGCAAATAGAATAAAGGAGGAAAAGACCTTGCTTGAAATAAAATCGAATGACGAGAAAACCCCTGCAAGAATCCTTGTGATTGGTGTAGGTGGAGCTGGTAACAACGCAGTAAACAGAATGATTGATGAGAATGTGGAAGGTGTCGAGTTAATCGCCATCAACACGGACAAGCAGATTTTATCACAGAATCGTGCTACAACAAAGATTCAGATTGGTGAGAAGCTGACAAAGGGACTTGGAGCA
>USFH01000235.1 GCA_900553925.1 uncultured Clostridium sp. | reverse complement strand
CGGTAATCGGCATAGCCGCACCGCTCAGAAATCTCCGCAATGGATAACTGTGTCGAGACGAGCAGCTTCTTCGCACACTCCATACGGATTGTCGTCAGATAAGCAAGGAAATTCACACCGATCTCATTCTTGAAGAGCTGGCTGATATACTGTGCGCTCAGATGAAATGTTTCCGCGAGAACATTCAAGCTGATTTCTTCTGCCAGATGCTCCTGCATATACCGTACAATTCCAACAATCGTTGACGCTTCACTGCCGGGTGTCACATCCTTCGTCTGCTTCTCGAATATCGATATCTTCAAATGATCGATCGTGTTCCCGAACTCCTCATAGTCGACCGGTTTCAGGATGTAGTCCGTAATCTGCAGCCGCAATGCTTCCCTGCAATAAGAAAAATCATCGTATCCCGATACAACGATAAATGCCATATCCGGGTATTTCAGGCGGCTGGTCTGGATGACCTTCAGGCCGTTCATAATCGGGATATTGATATCCATGATCACGATATCCGGCACCAGACTGTCGATTACCCCAAGCGCCTCGACACCATCCGCCGCCTCACCCACGACTTCACAGTCATGTGCGCCCCAATCAAATAATTTCTTGAATCCCTCACGTATCATAATCTCATCATCGACTAATACGACGCGTAATTTCCTCATGATGCTTCCTCCTTCCAAACCGGCAATAGCAACCGCGCTGTCACACCTCCTGCGCTGTTTTCCTCATAGGATAGTCCATATTTTCTGCCGCACAGATATTTGATCCGCTTCTGCACATTCAGGATCCCGATACTGTTTCCATCCAGCTTCGCCTCCTGCTTGTTGTAGTGCAGTAACATCTTGTCAATCTGCGCTTTCATACCCTCTTCAAATCCGCTGCCACTGTCTTTGATGCAGATCTCCATATCTGCGCCTGCGCGTTTTACGGATATCTCGATTTCGCCCCGGTATCCGCGGTTCTTCATTCCATGCAGCAGACTGTTCTCCACCAGCGGCTGTAAGATAAAGTTCGGTACCTGCACTGCCCCTAAGTCCGGATCGATATCATAATCGCAGAAGAGATCCGGATACCGGTAGCACATCAGCTCCATATATGCTTCCACAAGTTCGAGCTCATCATCAAGCGTAACCATCGAACGGTCGACCTTGACGCTCAGCCGAAAGAAATCCACAAGCCGCATCAGAAGCTTTGCAACCTTCTTATCCCCGTCCAACTCTGCCTGAATCCGAATCGTATCAAGCGTATTATACAAGAAATGCGGATTCACCTGACTTTTCAGATAGAGCATCGACATCTTCTGTTCCGTAAGCTCCGCACGCAGCGCATCCGGATTCTCCAAGGTCAGATAGAATGCGAGCGTCATAAGCGTGATTCCCATTCCACTGATCAGCCATGTATGGTGCAATCCCTGTAGGAAGCAGATTGTAAACTCAAATATAAGTGCCATTCCGATGGCGAATTTCTTCTTATTGTCCATCCGCTTCCAGTTTGCAAGCAGCAGCCATGAGCAAAGTATGAGATACACCGCCACACTGACATAGCTTACATATGCATAAAGTCCCGCCGAATAATTTCCATCCGGTGTCTCAATATACGTGATGGGAAGCGTCATTGCCCCGACTTCTGAAATCACCAGAAATATCCGTGCCGGCAGATCAAGCGACCGCTTCTTCCCGGTTTCTTCCCCCACCAGTATCGCAATGTACTGATAGAAAAAAAACAACACCAACGCCATCGTACCGACAAACAGCCGGTGCAAAACATCGTTCAGCACAAGCGGTACCTGAGCAAGATGGTTTACCGTATAGATCGTCGCCGCATCGAACATCAGATGCACGATCACCACGATCAAAAGTGACGAAAATGTCTTATGTAACGCGGTCTGTCTCCGCCTCGCCGAGAAATAGATTCCCGCCACAAACGCCAGAATCAGTATCAGCGCAATCTCCATTCGAATCATAGATTATTCTCCTTCGCGTTTTTGCTCATTTACAGGAAAGTCACCGGACACCGCCCGGTGACTTCACACGTGTAAACACGTTTCCTGTATCACACAATTAACTATTATTATT
>USFH01000234.1 GCA_900553925.1 uncultured Clostridium sp. | reverse complement strand
TAGCATTGTCAATACCGGCCGGATTCTTGCCGCCTGCCTGTGCCATGTTTGGACGGCCACCGCCGCCACCGCCAACAATAGGTGCAATCGCTTTAATGATATTTCCCGCATGTACGCCTGCCTTGACAGCATCATCCGTTGCCATAACAATCAGATTTGCTTTGCCATCCTTCTCAGATGCAAGAATGACAACACCGGAACCGATCTTCGCCTTCATATCATCGCCAAGATTTCGAAGCGCATTCATATCAACATCATTCATGGACATCGGTAATACCTTGAAATTTCCAACCGTAACGGTATCCGCATCTGCATTGCCGGCAGCAGCCTTCGCAGCCTTTGCTTTCAGCTTCTGGTTCTCTGACTGCAGCTGCTTGATCTCTGCAAGCATACCTTCGATCTTCTCTACAAGATTTGCAGGTTCTGCCTTAGCTGCAATACTTGCCTGTTTCAATGTATTCTCCAGGTTATGATAATATGCAAATGCACCGCGTGAAGTAAGTGCCTCAATACGACGAACACCTGCAGCAACACCTGTCTCAGACACAATCTTGAAGGTTGCGATCACGCCTGTCTTTGCCACATGGGTACCACCACAAAGTTCGATTGAGAAATCACCCATATTGACAACTCGTACCGTCTCACCATACTTCTCGCCGAAAAGTGCCATCGCACCTGTCTTCTTCGCTTCTTCAATTCCCATAACCTTTGTTACTACCGGAAGATCCTCAGCGATTTTCTCGTTAACGATTGCTTCCACCTGGGCAATCTCTTCCTTCGTCATAGCCTGATTATGTGTAAAGTCAAAACGGAGACGATCCTGATCTACATAAGATCCAGCCTGTTCCACATGTCCACCAAGTACTGTTTTAAGTGCCTTCTGCAGCAGATGTGTTGCAGAATGGTTCATACATGTATGGATACGCTTGTCTGCATCTACAGCAAGCTTTGCTGTATCGTGAAGCTTGATCTCACCATTTTCCACATAACCGATATGAGCGATCTTACCACCGACAACCTTGATCGTATCTTTGACTACGAATCTGCCTGTTGCTGTCTCAATCACACCGGCATCTCCACACTGACCACCCATCGTTGCATAAAATGGTGTCTCTTTTGTAAGGATGGATCCTTCCTGTCCTTCTGACAGGCTCTCAACAACTGCATCCGAATCTGCGATCGCAATGATCTCTGACTCTGAAACAAGTGTATCATAGCCCACAAATTCTGTCGTAAGATTTACATCGATCTGCTCATATACCGTTGCATCTGCACCCATATAGTTCGATGTCTTTCTTGCCTTTCTCGCACGCTCACGCTGTTCCTGCATGCATGCCTTGAAGCCTTCCTTATCTGCGGCAAATCCGGATTCTTCGAGAATCTCAACAGTCAGATCAAGTGGGAATCCATACGTGTCATACAGCTTAAATGCATGCTCACCGGAAAGCGTCTTCTCTCCCTTTGCCTTCATCTCATCAACATAGCTGTTCAGGATTGAAAGTCCCTGATCGATCGTCTTGTTGAAGTTTTCTTCCTCCGTATTCAATGTTGCGAAGATATGCTCCTGCTTCTCTGCAAGCTCCGGATACGCATCCTTGGATACTTCAATTACAGTCTTTGAAAGCTCTGCTAAGAAAGCATCCTTGATTCCAAGCAGTCTGCCATGTCTTGCGGCACGACGGAGCAGACGGCGGAGTACATAGCCCCGTCCCTCGTTCGATGGAAGAATACCATCCGATGTCATAAACGTAACAGATCGGATATGATCGGTAATCACGCGGATGCTGACATCCGTATTTGCATCTTCCTCGTATTTCACACCTGCCATCTCGCAGACCTTATCACGAAGTGCCTTGATTGTATCTACATCAAAAATAGAATCCACATCCTGCACAACTACTGCCAGACGCTCCAGACCCATACCGGTATCAATATTCTTCTGCTCAAGCTCTGTATAATTATTGTGACCATCATTATCAAACTGCGTGAATACGTTGTTCCAAACTTCCATATAGCGGTCACAGTCACAGCCTACCGTACAGCCCGGCTTGCCGCAGCCATACTTTTCTCCACGGTCATAATAAACCTCAGAACATGGACCACAAGGGCCGGCTCCA
>USFH01000233.1 GCA_900553925.1 uncultured Clostridium sp. | reverse complement strand
ATAAAAAAGCAATGGCCGACTATCGCCTGGTTCTGTCGTTGGAACCGGATAATGCATTTGCCTGTCTGCAGATTGGACGGATCCACGAAGCCTGCGGAAACTATAAGGCAGCCGCTGATGCTTACCAGAAGGCATATAGTCTTTCAGAGAATAATCAAGAATTACTAAAAGACAGCATGCAGTTTCTGGCACGCGTATATCAGTGTATGAATTGGTTTACCGAAAGTCAGAAGCTCTATGAGGATTACCGTGAGCGATACGAATGGAATCCTGATATTGCCTATGACTATGCAGTATTGCTTATGCGTATGGGACAGACCAAACAGGCTATAACAACGCTCTGCCAGTTTCTCGATAATCCGGCATGTGTGCGTAAGCTTATCGAAGTCTATGGAGATGCCGGTTATATTGATCTCGCGCACGAGACATTTGAATATGCCATCAACAAAGATCCTCAGGATATCCGTGCTTACGGAACAATGGGAGATGTATTCCGCAGACACGAGCTTTATGAAGATGCGGAACAAGCGTACAAAACAGCGATAGAGCTTGACACAAAAAAAGAAGCCAATTATTATAGTGAGTGGTTAGAATGTCTTGTAAAGCGGAAATCATTACGAAGCATCAAAAAATATATTCCGGATGCAACACTGGATAAGGCTCAATTAACCTCACCGATCGCATATATCAAGATGGCGCGTCTTTTCCGTCTGCTCAAAGATTATCAGATGGGACTTTCCATGCTGCATAAGGCATTGAAGGTTCCCCGCTGCAGTGGATGCTTCTATAGTGTCTGTCACAGAGTTATCTTTGAACAGGCAGTTTTATACGAGAAACAGAAAAACTATGCGATGGCACGCAGTATGTATGAGGAAGCAATTAAAATATGTGGACAAAACGCATATTATGAGGCATGTCTCAAAAAAATCGAAGATAAGAAAAAATAGGATTAAAAAATAACATGATAGTAGGAATTGATTTAGGCACCACCAACAGTTTAATTGCATATTTTGACGGAGATCAGGCAAAGGTAATCCCTAACCGTCTTGGAGACAATCTGACTCCTTCGGTTGTCAGTGTGGATGACGAAGGAATCGTCTATGTCGGTAAGACAGCGAAAGAACGTAAGCTGTTATATCCGGATCAGACCGCAGATGTATTCAAGCGGAACATGGGAAGTTCCAAGGTATTTACACTTGGAAACCGCAAATTCTCTGCAGAAGAGCTTTCGAGTCTCGTATTGAAATCCCTGAAAGAAGATGCGGAAAGCTTTTTGGGATGTGAGCTTGAAGAAGCGGTCATCAGTGTACCGGCATATTTCAATGACGCACAGAGAAAAGCAACAAAGAAAGCGGGTGAACTTGCCGGATTTGTTGTTGAGCGTATTGTCAGCGAACCGACAGCCGCAGCCATTGCTTATGGTCTCGATAAGAAAAATGCAGATACGAAATTCCTTGTATTTGACTTAGGTGGAGGAACATTTGATGTATCGATCCTGGAGCTTTATCATAACATCATGGAAGTTCGGGCGGTAGCCGGGGATAACTTCCTTGGCGGAGAGGATTTTACGACCGTGCTTGAACAGATGTTTGTCCGGGAACATGAAATTGACGAAGATTCTCTCGATCAGAAGACCCGTGCACATATTCACAAACAGGCAGAGCTGTGCAAGCTTGGATTTGCAGATGCAAAGACTTCCACGATGAAATGCAGCATCAATGGGGAAGCTGTTGAAAGCGAGATCGATCTCGATGACTACGAGAAAGCATGTCAGGTTCTGCTTGGTCGTATCCGGAAACCGATTGAACGAAGCTTAAAGGATGCGAATATCAAGCTTAAGGATATTGAAGAAGTGATTCTGGTCGGCGGTTCCACCCGTATTCCGGCGGTGCAGGAGGCTGTCCGCAAGATGACCGGCAAGGAGCCGTACCGCAACATCAACCCGGATGAGTGCGTGGCCATCGGCGCCGCGATTCAGGGCGGCGTTCTCGGCGGCGAAGTCAAGGACGTGCTGCTGCTGGACGTTACCCCGCTGTCTCTGGGCATTGAGACGATGGGCGGCGTGTTCACCCGCCTGATCGACCGCAACACCACCATTCCGTGCACGAAGAGCCAGATCTTCTCCACCGCGGCGGAC
>USFH01000232.1 GCA_900553925.1 uncultured Clostridium sp. | reverse complement strand
TACCGCACTTCCAATCATTGAGACACAGGCAGGTGATGTATCTGCATACATCCCGACAAATGTTATTTCTATCACAGATGGACAGATCTATCTGGAAAGTGAGTTGTTCTTCGCAGGTCAGCGTCCGGCCGTCAATGTCGGACTTTCCGTATCCCGTGTCGGTGGTGCGGCGCAGACAAAGGCGATGAAGAAGGCAGCCGGAAGTATCCGTATCGATCTGGCACAGTATCGTGAGATGGAAGTGTTCACACAGTTTTCTTCCGATCTGGATGAGAACACGAAGAAACAGTTAGCACATGGACGTGCGTTGATGGAGCTTTTGAAGCAGCCGCTTGGCCGTCCTTTTACAATGGCAGAGCAGGTAATCACATTGGTTGCTGCCAATGCACATGTATTCAGCGATCTTCCGGTTGAGAAGATTAAGGCATTCCGTCTTGGACTGCTGGATGATTTTGCAAAGAATCATGCAGATATTATCGGTCGTCTGGATTCATCGAAGGATCTGGCAGACGATGTGAAGGATGCAATCATACAGGCAGCGAATGAATATAAGCAGAGGAGTCTGGAAGACGAAAACGGAGGGAATTAAATGGCGAATGCAAGAGAAATTTCCACACGTATCAAAAGTATCCAGGACACGATGAAGATCACGAAGGCGATGTATATGATGTCTTCCATGAAGCTTCGGAAAGCAAGACAGAAGCTGGAGAGTACAGAACCTTACTTCTATGGATTGCAGGAGCAGATTGCAGATATTCTGTTACATTTCCCGGATATGCAGCATCTGTTCTTCGATAACCGAGGCAAGGATCTGCAGGAGACATCAAAACGACGTGCATTCATCGTTATAACAGGTGATAAGGGTATGGCAGGTGCATACAACCATAATGTGTTAAAAGAGGCACAGAAGATGGTCGATGAAGCGGATTCCTACCGCTTGTTTGTAGTCGGTGAGCTGGGACGACATTTCTTTTCTTCGCAGGGGTATACGCTCGAAGAGGGATTCTGCTATTCGGCGAACAACCCTTCTATCCATCGTGCGCGTATGATTACAGAGCGCATCGTGGAGTTATATAAAGAGGAAGAATTTGACGAGTTATATGTTGTCTATACGAAGATGGTAAACAGCATGAAGGAAGAGGTTGAAGTGCAGGAGATCCTGCCACTCAAGACGCATGAGTTTATCAAGAAGGAATTGCTTGAAGATTCCCAGAAGGGATTAGGAAACAGTGACCGTGAGGCTGCGGAGCAATCCGATGACTGGTTTTTGATCTATCCATCTCCGAAGAAGGTTTTGGAGAAATTGGTGTATAACTATGTAACAGGTTTTATGTATGGTGTTCTTGTTGAGGGCTCGGCAAGTGAGGAAAATGCCAGAATGATGGCGATGCAGGCGGCAACGGACAATGCACAGGCAATGCTGCATGAACTTTCAATCGAGTTTAACCGTGTGCGCCAGGCAGCAATCACACAGGAAATCACCGAGGTCATCGGTGGAGCTAAGGCACTCAAGAAGAAAAAGAAGAAACAAGCGAGGTGAACGATCGCATGATGGAAAATAAAGGTAAGATCGTACAGGTATCCGGACCGGTTGTCGACGTTGAGTTTGCAGATGGGAACCTTCCTCGGATTAAGGATGCCTTGTATGTGATGAACAATGGAAAGAAATGCGTCATGGAAGTATCCCAGCATATCGGTGACAATGTTGTGCGCTGTATTATGCTTGCTGCGAGTGAGGGCTTGTGCAGAGATATGGAAGTGACAGCAACCGGATCCGGTATTCAGGTTCCGGTCGGAGAGCAGACATTGGGACGGCTGTTCAATGTACTTGGTGAGACATTGGATGGAAAGGAAAGTCTGGAGAATGGTGAGCATTGGTGTATCCACCGTGAGCCGCCAACATTTGAAGACCAGAGCCCGGTTGTTGAGATGCTTGAAACAGGTATCAAGGTTATTGATCTGCTTGCCCCATATGCAAAGGGTGGTAAGATCGGTCTGTTCGGTGGTGCCGGTGTTGGTAAGACCGTCCTGATTCAGGAGCTGATCCACAATATCGCAACGGAGAGTGGTGGTTATTCCATCTTCACCGGAGTTGGAGAGCGTTCCCGTGAAGGTAACGACCTGTGGAATGAGATGAAGGAATCCGGCGTTCTTGATAAGACAGCG
>USFH01000231.1 GCA_900553925.1 uncultured Clostridium sp. | reverse complement strand
ATTCTCACTGTTCCAGAATGCATCCTTCGAGAGCAGCTTCGCATTGTGGATCTCCACATTTTTCGCTCCATCAAATGAATAATTTCCCGCAAGCTGGAAGTCCCGAATTTTCATATTCTCGCAGTCCATCGCGAAATAATCGCCCTTTGCCATCACGTGATCGAGTGTCACATCTGTGCAATGCCACAATGTCTCTAAAGCATTTGGAAGGGCAACCTCTTTGAGCGTCAGTCTGCGGCAGCGCCGGAAATTCTTCGGTGCCTCAATCAACGCACGTTCAACCGTCATATCATCGGTGTACCAGACACCGGCACGCGCCATTTCCGCCCATGTGCCGTCTTTCACGACAATATTCTTGCTATACCAGAGCGGATATTTCCACTGGAAGATGCTCCCTTCCAACGAAATATCACGGCTCTCCTTAAGCGGGGATTCTCCTTCCCCGAAAATCGTATCTTGAATGGACAGATGCTCCGCACCAAACAATGGGCGTTCGCCCTCGAAATATGTCTGTCTGATCTGCTTTTCCATCTTGTTTCATCTCCTGTATCTATAATTGTTCTCTTTCTTTATACCACCTACACCTACCTTTAGGTCAAGAGCAAATTAACAATTCACACTTTCTTTTTATTGACAATATAGATTCCCACACAGACAAGCGCAAGTGAAATTATGCTCAGTACACCAAATGCCTGCTCCCGTTCATTCAGCAGCCATGCCGATAAGATCACACCGAACACCGGATTCATGAATCCGAACACCGCCACCTTCGATACCGGATTGTATTTTAAAAGCAGTCCCCACAGGGAATAGGCAACGGCAGACACAAACGCCAGATACACAAGGATTCCGATGGCGGATGCCGATACCGCACCCATCCGTCCACCAAGCAGCAGACCACACTGGATCAAAATGATGCCACCTGCGATAAACTGATATCCGGAAAGCATCACCGGATTATGCTTTGCAGAATACCGCTTCAGGAACACGGATGAAAATGCATAGGCAATCGTCGATAACAGGATAAAGCCCTCTCCATTTGCCTGCATATGGAAGTCTACGCCATTTAAGTTAATCAGCACCACACCCGCAAATCCGATCAGACAGCCGATCATCTGTCTGGCATGGATTGTCTCCTGCCGGAACAGACACCCCGATACAAGGATTGCGACAAACACATTGACTGCCTCTATGATCGACGCCTTCACACCGCTTGTATGTGCCAGTCCGATATAGAAGAACATATACTGTGCGACCGTCTGCAGAAGCGACAGCCACAGAATCTTCCCTGCCGCACCCTTCTCCGGTTTCAGGAACCGGCGTTCAAGCATACTTCCAAGCACGATTGCCAGTGTGCCCGCAAGCAAGAAACGCATACCCGCAAATAAAATCTGCGATGCCGTATCCAGAGAATTGATCTCCCACAGCTTATAGCCGATCTTGATGCACGGAAATGCACTTCCCCACAGGAAGCAGCAAAGCATCGCGCCAAGCCATACTACAACCGGCTTCTGCATCCATTCTGTTTTTTCTTGTTCGTTCTTCATCGTCTATTCTCCATTTTATACCTGCTTATCAATGTCTTATATTTTCAACGATTCCATATTATATATCATTGTTAAACAAATGCCAACCAAAATAAGTTTCCACCAAATCCCAGCCGGCAAGCCTTGATGAATTCTGACCGGATTGGTATAATAACGATATGAGTAACGTAGCAGTCATAGCAGAATTTCATCCATACCACAACGGACATCACTATCTCTTCGAGGAAGCGATGTCTCTTTCGCATGCCGACCACGTGATTGCGCTGATGAGCGGGAATTTCTTACAGCGTGGCAGTATCGCCCTGTGGGACAAATACACACGCGCGGAAATGGCGGTTGCGGATGGATTTGACCTGTGCCTAGAGCTTCCGTTTGTGTATGCGACGGGAAGTGCCGGAGATTTTGCGGATGGTGCTGTCGCAATCTTAAAGAACCTTCATACGATTGACTATCTGGCATTTGGCGTTGAAGAGGCTGAACCGGAATTATTTGAACAGGTTGCAGAGGTTCTGACCGAGGAACCGGAGAATTATCAGCTTGCCTTAAAGCAGGCATTAAAAGCCGGAGTTTCCTACCCGAAAGCGAGACAGACGGCAATCGCTGCGATCTGCGGAGATTCGGCAGCCGCGCTTCTTAAGACACCGAACAATACGCTCGCCCTCTCCTATCTGTGTGCAATCCG
>USFH01000230.1 GCA_900553925.1 uncultured Clostridium sp. | reverse complement strand
CGCTGCATACAAAAAACGGCCGCTTTCCATGTTTTTACTGATTGCAGTCACAATATCTGCAGTCATTACGGTTGGTGTGCTTAGTGCACTTGTCATCTATATTTTGGCAAATGGTATCATGAATCTTTCTCCAGAGCTTTTTGCCTGGAAATATACGACCGAAAATGTATCGATGCTTCCGGCAATTATCAATACATTTCTTATGACAGCGCTTTCCCTGCTCATTGCAGTTCCAATCGGTATTTGTTCTGCTATTTATCTGGTAGAATATGCCAAGCGCGGAAATAAACTTGTGAGTGTTGTCAGAATCACAACCGAGACATTATCCGGTATCCCTTCCATTGTCTATGGTCTGTTCGGATATCTGATGTTTGTTATCGCATTCGGCTGGGGGCTTTCGTTCTTCGGTGGTGCACTTACACTTTCCATTATGGTGCTTCCAACCATAATGCGTACGACAGAAGAAGCGCTCTTAAGCGTACCGGATTCTTACCGGGAAGGAAGCTTCGGACTTGGAGCCGGTAGACTGCGGACGATATTTAAGGTTGTTCTTCCATCTGCGGTACCCGGTATTTTATCCGGAGTTATCCTGGCAATCGGACGTATCGTCGGTGAGACGGCCGCTTTAATCTTTACATCCGGTACAACTGCCGAGATACCAAAAAGCTTATTTGATTCCGGATGTACACTGGCTGTTCATATGTATAAGCTGCTTTCAGAAGGACTCTACACAAAGCAGGCATATGCAACCGCCGTTGTGCTGCTTGTAATGGTTGTCATAATCAATGCAGCATCCGGAAAGCTTGCCAAAAAACTGCAGGCAAAATAAGTACTGGAATTTGGAGGAAAAAATGGGTAATTTTAAAATTAAGGACATGGATTTATATTACAGCGATTTCCATGCGTTAAAAGATATCAACTTAGACATTCCATCAACAAAGATCACTGCGTTCATCGGTCCATCCGGCTGTGGAAAATCCACACTTTTAAAAAGCCTGAATCGAATGAATGATCTGGTTGAAGGATGTAAAATCACAGGTGAGGTAACACTGGATGGCGAAAATATATACAAAGGAATGGATGTCAACACATTGCGCAAACGCGTCGGCATGGTGTTCCAGAAGCCAAATCCATTTCCGATGAGCATCTACGACAATATTGCATATGGACCGCGTACACACGGAATCCATAAAAAAGCAGAATTAGATGAAATTGTGGAACGTTCTTTAAAACAGGCTGCTATCTGGGATGAAGTCAAAGACCGTCTGAAGAAAAGCGCGCTCGGTATGTCAGGTGGACAACAGCAGCGTCTTTGTATTGCGCGTGCACTTGCGGTGGAGCCGGATGTGCTTTTGATGGATGAGCCGACATCTGCCCTCGATCCGATTTCCACCTCGAAGATTGAGGATCTGGCAGTCGATCTGAAAGATAAATATACAATCATCATGGTAACACATAATATGCAGCAGGCTGCACGTATCTCAGATAATACAGCATTTTTCCTGTTAGGAGAAATGATTGAATATGGAAATACAGAGCAGCTATTCTCAATGCCAAAGAACAAGAAAACAGAGGATTATATAACAGGACGTTTTGGCTGATATTTCATATTTTTGTCACTTGTTATTAGTATAGTATGGAAGTATAATGAGCATAAATAAGGCATAAAACAGTTAATACTAATTAAGAAGGGCAAAGGTTATAGATATATGAAATATGTAAAGTTTGATATGCACTGTCATACGGCTGAGGGTTCAGTAGATGCAAAGGTTAATATAGAAGATTACATTGAGATATTAAGAAGTAAGGGCTTCGGTGGAATGCTTGTAACAGACCATGACTCATATGGTGGTTATGAAGCATATGTGAATTCGGGAAAGAAGTATGATGATTTCGTTGTTTTAAGAGGTATAGAGTATGATAGTCTTGAATTTGGACATTTTATAGTCATACTTCCATCAGATACCCCTGATGAGGTGTATGAGTTATTAAGATATAAAGGTTTAACGCTTGATAAGCTCATCTATATAGTTCATTGCAGCGATGGAATATTAGGTCCGGCACATCCTTATGGAGAACCCTTTATGAGCTTTGCTTCTACTATGTATTGGAATCAGCCAAAGCAGATTGCACATATGGTACATTTTGATTTCGTTGAAGGTTATAATGCCTGTGAAAGTAATAAAAGCAACAGATATGCCAGAAGATTTGCAAGCGACTGCAGAGTACCACTTACCGCAGGTAGTGATGCACATGG
>USFH01000229.1 GCA_900553925.1 uncultured Clostridium sp. | reverse complement strand
GATCCGGATGCAGCGCACAGTACGCCCGGAAATAATCCGGATTGTGTGCAAGCAGCACATTGCAGTGATCCGGTTGCATCTCCCCAAGCATGCTGGTAAGCACATCTTCCAGTAGCGGTTTCTTGATCAGCCGCTTGTAATACGCCCGTGGCAGATCCAGTCCGTACACACATACATTCCATGGTTCTATGAATTCATATGCATTCACCAGCATATGCAGATGCTTTATCCCTTCGAGATAGTGGCTGTACTCCTCCCAGATTCCGTCTGTCTCCCGCACGCATTCAAGCAGTCCCCGTTCGTGATTTCCGTAAGAATAATACACCGGTGCGATCCCGGTCATCTTCCGGATCGTATCCGCCGTCACCCGGTTGTTCTTCCGTTCACTCTTCCTGCAGACGATCATATCCCCGGGCAGCAATATCATATCCGGCTGTTCCGTGCCGATTGCCGAAAGCAGAGCTTCATTACCTGTGCCATATACCTGATTATGCAGATCTGCAATCATCACGATCCGTAACGGTTTTCTTACCTTGTGATTGATGAAATTATATCTCACTACCTGAAAATTCATACTCATAGCACCATTATACCCTATATTTGGTTATTGCGCCATAAATATTCTTCCCGCAATGTCCGATAAGCTGTATCTGAGATTTAATTCCGGTACCGGATATTCCGCATACAGCATAACTTCCCCGATATACGTTCCGTTGCAGGAATACTGTACTACACCGACCGCATCGCCTTCATGGATTGGTGCTTTCAGGTTCTCATAAGCAATCACCTGTTTCTCGATCTGATCGGGATTTGCTGCCACCAGCGTGATCGTGTGCTGTTCCACCGGTTTTACCGTCACCGATTTGCAGGTGCCCTTTTTCACCGGAATCTGCAGATCCTCCGGCACAACCTCGGTATCCACATAGGTACGGCATTGTGCAAACCCATAATCAAGCAGTTTCATTGCCTCGCTATTTCTTACTTCCTTTGTCTCCGCGCCCATCACAACTGCAATCAAGGTCACACCGTCCCGCGTCGCCGTCGCCGACATACAGTATTTCGCCTGCGATGTATATCCGGTTTTCAGTCCGTTTGCCCCTGTGTAGAGATTCAGGAATTTGTTCGTATTCGCAAGATCAAACTGTGATTCGCCCCGTCTGGTCTTATGTGTGATGGAATCCATCCAGATCGTCGAATATGTAAGGATATCCGGATGATAAAGCAAAAGCTGTCTGGACATGATCGCGATATCCCGCGCCGACGTCAGATGTGTCTCAACCTCCAGCCCGCACGCATTGTCAAAATGCGTATGCTCCATGCCAAGCTCCTTCGCCCGCTCGTTCATCTTCTGAACGAACGCTGCCTCCGAACCCGCCAGATGCTCTGCCATCGCCACTGCCGCATCGTTACCGGAAGCAACCTCGATGCATTTGATCATATCCTGCACCGTCTGTTCCTCGCCTACCTCGAAGAAGCATTGTGAGCCACCCATCGACGCCGCATGCTCGGTCACGACAACCGTATCGTCCAGCGCAATATCCCCGCGTTCTAACGCCTCGAAGATCAAAAGCAATGTCATGACCTTCGTCACCGATGCCGGGCGCAGCATCTCATCCGCATTCTTCTCATAGAGTACCGTCCCGCTCTCCAGCTCCATCAAAAGCACCGATTTCGACTGGATTGCAAGCGCATCCTCCGTGTCCGCATACGCAACCGGACAAACTATGCAAAGCATCATGATCAGTGTCAGAATCGCACATATAATCTTTTTCTTCATTTTCTCTCCTTTTTGCGTTTCTATCTAGTACAACTTAGATAGAATACAATTTCCGTCCGCCTCTAATTTGTACATTATACGAAACAACCTTGCAGAAAATGAATATAATAAGAAAAAGTGTGAAGGAGCATCTGTATGTGTGGGAGAAGACAGAAGGAATGCTTCATGAAGATGAAGGAGCAGAGAGGCTTCGGGGAATTACGCAGAATGAGCATATGCATCCATCCGGTGTGAAAGAAGGAAAGATTGAGCTGATCGCTGATACAGACGGCTTATTCCAGGTGGACGTTAAACGGTTATATGACGTCAACAGTGTAGATGAGATCATGATTGCAACAAGGCATACGAATACTGCGGTAAAAAAAGGCGATAAGCTTGCAGGAATGCGGGTGATTCCACTGACCATTGATGAAAAGAAGTTAGAGGAAGCTGAAAAAGCAGCGGGAACGGAGCCATTATTAAAAGTGACACCGTGGAAATTAAAAACAGCCG
>USFH01000228.1 GCA_900553925.1 uncultured Clostridium sp. | reverse complement strand
CGGAGCTTGTAATTGGCTTTGACGGATTTGCCATTTACGGTTATGAAATTGTCATCTAACAGCTTCTGGATATACGAACGCGACTGGTCAGGTATCTGTTCGGTCAGATATTTGTCCAGCCGCGTACCGATGTCTGCGGAAACTGCGCCGACTGTATAATTGTAAGTTTCCATATTATTATATGTCACCACGCGACAGCGTGATGACCTACGCACGCATCAGCGTGCTTCCTTATAACTTAGTTCTTTTTCGTTGCCGGTTCTTTGGAGTCGGAAACTGTCTCAGTGAGAGAATCGTTTCCGGTTTCCTGGTTTGTGTGTGTTGTATGCTCTGATTTCGAGAATAATGCATCAATCTCATGGTCGTGGTAGAAAAATGCACACAGTAAGATCAGCACAATCATGCTGACAGTCACATAGATGTCTGCAACATTGAAAACCGGGAAATGAATCAACCGGAAATCAAAGAAATCTACGACATAATGCAGCTTGATTCGGTCAATCATGTTTCCAATCGCGCCGGATACAAGAACAACCAGACAGACGCGAATCGGTGTGAAGCGCTTGTCCTTAGGAATCTTTGCATAAAAGCACGCACAGACAAGAAGCACAAGGATGGTCAGAATCAGAAATATCGTTCTGCCGTTTTTGAACATCCCCCATGCGATTCCTGTATTTTGAATGTAAGTCAGATGAAATACATTCTTGATCAGCGGATGCGATTCATATAACGCAAAAGATGTGCGCACGATAAATTTCGTGATCTGATCGAGTGTAACAAGTAATCCGATACAAAGAATCGGTATGATATAGATTTTGATTTTACTTTTTGTATTCATTTCCTGCATTGTGTTCATTCCCTGTATAGTTTTTGTCTTTGATGATAGATGTATGGCTTAGTATTCATCCTGATATCTTTCCTGTAATTCTTTGAGTGCCAGAAGCATATCGTCTTCACTTACATCCATATCGATATAAGCATGTCCGATTGTCTCTAACAAGATAAATTTGATCTGACCGCCGATTGCCTTCTTGTCATTTCTGGTATACGATACGATCGTTGCGAAATCCGCGTCAGCCGGAAGCTTCGGTACATGGTATGGCTTCATACTGTGTAGGATATCGCGCAGCTCTGCTTGTGTAATATTCCCCTTTTTATAAGAAATGATACTGGCAAGTGCACATCCGATCAACACACATTCGCCATGCAGAAATTCAAAATTCATATATTTTTCGATAGCATGGCCAAGCGTATGACCGAAATTTAACAACGCACGTTCGCCCTTCTCGGTCGGATCGTTCTCAACAACATTTTTCTTAACAATATTGCTTTCATAGATCATCTCTCCGATCGTAGGAAGATCAAGTGCGGCAATCTGTGTTTCATTATCCTTCAGCCATGTAAAATAACCGGCGTTCTTGATCAGACCATGCTTGATGATCTCACCCATACCGGAGCAAAACTGGCGGTTTGATAATGTCTTTAACACAGACAGATTCATATACACCAGCTTCGGCATATGAAAAGCACCGACCATGTTCTTATAGGAATCAAAATCCACGCCGGTTTTCCCGCCGATGCTGGAATCTACCTGTGACAACAGGCTGGTTGGGATCTGGATAAAATCAATGCCGCGCAGATAAGTTGCTGCTGCATACCCGGTCAGATCTCCGACTACACCGCCACCAAGAGCGATAAGTACATCGTTCCGGTCGAATTTCTCTTCGATCAGGTGGGTGTATAAATCTCTTACCACATTGAGATTCTTGCTTGCCTCCCCTTCCGGAAAGACAAAGGAGGTTGTATAAGAGCAGGCATCTTTGATAGAAAGTAATATAGCATCCAGATATAAGGATGCTACATGACTTTCAGATACCACACAGATCTTACGATTACTGTAGCCAAGCTCCTGAATCTTAATTGCGAGTGCATCAAAGCTCTCTTCATATACGATGTCATAGATTGGGACATCGTTTTGATGTACAGTTAAATTCTTCATGGTTACGCTTCTTTCTGTAGGTATGTAATATTCGATTAGATAAATTCAAATCCGTCATCGTCGGTTTCGGAATCGTCATCTTCGCTTCCATCACCGAGACGTGCCGGACCGGATGGTTTTGCCTCCACTTCACCCTCTACACTATCGTTGGATTCCGCAGAGCCGGATGCTTCTTCATCAGAAGCTGCATGTATGTTTGCGTCCGAATCATTAATTGGATGAAGGATGGTTGGAATCTCATGTGAGACATCATTGGTTTTCTCATCCTTCGAGGTGAAAACAGGTTCTGATTTTTGCTCCGGCGCAGATTCCGTATGCATC
>USFH01000227.1 GCA_900553925.1 uncultured Clostridium sp. | reverse complement strand
CGGCTTCGGTCGCTGCGGCGTGTGGCATGGACGCGTTTATCCATGCGTGTGAGTCGTATATCTCGACGGATGCTTCGCCATTTTCGGAGGCAATGTCCGAGAAGGCAATGGAATTGATCGGTCGTTCGATTCGAGCTTATGTGGCAAATCGTACGGATGTCGATGCAGCCAGCGATATGCTGGTCGGTTCGCTCTTTGCAGGCATTGCATTTTCCTGGGCGAGACTTGGCAACGTACATGCAATGAGTCATCCGGTCAGTGCGTATTTTGATGTACCGCATGGCGTGGCAAATGCCATTCTGCTTCCGACGATTCTGGATTACAACAAGCTTGCGGACAAAGGAAAATACAAGAAGATTTATGAATATGTGAGTGAGACACACAGAAGCGATGAGAGCTTCACACCGGATATGCTGGTGGATGCGATCAGAGCGTTGAATGATAGTCTTTCGATTCCTGCAACCCTCGCAGAAGTAGGTGTGACGGAAGACAAGATCGATGTCATGGCAGACGATGCCATGAAGAGCGGAAACATCATGGTGAACCCACGCCGCTCTACGAAGAAGGATATCGTAGCCCTTTACAAAAAGGCTATGTAATATCAAACCTGTCTACACGGAAAAAGGTTGTCGCTTGTCGGCAGCCTTTTTCTATTAGAAGGCTGTTATTTGGATGTTTTAAATTAAAAAAATACAGATAAAGCGGTGGCGGTTTCATGGTAAAAATGTTAAAATGATAATAATTATGGACAAGTATGGAGATGAGGATTGACAAATTATGAAAAATCAGGTTATGACAATCGGAAACCGCAGCTTTGAAATCGGAAAGCGCCCTTATGTGATGGGAATCCTGAATGTAACACCGGATTCCTTCTCGGATGGCGGAAGATACGGGGACCTGGATGCGGCTTTGAAGCATACAGAAGAAATGATCAGGGATGGTGCAGATATTATTGATGTCGGAGGAGAATCCACCCGGCCGGGGCATGTGAAGATCTCGGTTGCGGAAGAAATCGAGCGTACCTGCTTCGTGATTGAGGCAATCAAGGAGCGGTTTGAAATTCCGGTTTCGTTAGATACGTACAAATATCAGGTGGCCCAAGCGGGAATTCTGGCTGGTGCCGATCTGATCAACGATATATGGGGATTTAAATGGGACGATGAGATGGCACCGCTCTGCGCGAAATACCAGATTCCGGTCTGTCTGATGCACAATCGGAAGGAAGCGGTATACAATGATTTTATTGCGGATGTGATCGCAGATATGAAGGAGTGCGTACAGATTGCGCACGCGTCAGGACTTGCTGACGATAAGATCATCTTAGATCCGGGCATTGGATTCGCAAAGACTACCGAAGAGAACTTAAAGTTTATGAACCATCTGGAGGAACTGGTTGCACTCGGATATCCGGTACTGCTTGGAACTTCGAGAAAATCCATGATTGGAAATACACTGAATCTGCCGGTTGATGAGCGTGAGGAAGGGACGATGGCAACCTCCGTCTTAGGACTTGTGAAGGGATGCAGCTTCTTCCGGGTACATGATGTGAAGAAGAATGTACGTGCCCTGGCGATGACGGATGCGATGCTCAAGGCGTAATGGAATGCTCCCGAAAATGTGGAGAACATGCACCTGTATAGATGTTATATATAGACAGACATGTAATGGAATGCTCTCGTAAATGTGGAGACATGGATGTGTGATAATGATGTCATGGCATTGATTGAGGATATAAGACAGAGAAGGACAGAAACTATATGGATAAAATATGGATTAAAGATTTAGAGATATTTGCATATCATGGTGTCCTTGCAGAAGAAAAAAGAAATGGACAGAATTTTTATGTAACTGTATCTATGGATGTGGATCTGCATGCGGCAGGCATGACAGATGATCTGGACAAAACGGTCAATTATGCAGAAGTATGTGAACGGATCCGGCGGACGATGCAGGAGGAAAGCTATGATCTGATTGAGGCAGCAGCAGAGAATGTTGCGGATGCGATTCTGCTTGCTTATCCACAGATAAAAATGGTTCATGTGATTGTGAGTAAGCCGGGTGCTCCTATTCCGATGGAGTTTGATACGGTCTGTGTGGATATTACAAGAGGCAGACATATTGCGTATCTGGGTATCGGTTCCAATCTCGGAGACAAGGAGGCATACCTTGACTATGCGGTCGATCAGCTGAACAAAGATGAGTATATTCAGGTGACAAAGGTTTCTTCCTATATAATAACAGAACCATACGGCGATGTGGAACAGGATGATTTCTTAAATGGCTGTCTGGAGATTGAGACAATCTATTCTCCGCAGGATCTGCTGGCGGTTATCAACGATATTGAACAGGGAGCCG
>USFH01000226.1 GCA_900553925.1 uncultured Clostridium sp. | reverse complement strand
GCGACAATGCCTGCCACTACTGATGTGTGACAGCAGCTCTGTCTTTACATTCGATGAAAACGACATTTTCTACTCTCCTTTCACAATACGATCCTTTGTAATATCTCTATGATAGATTCGCACTGTGTACGGAAGCGTCTGTAATTTCTCATACAAAGCATTTGCAACTGTTACAGAACGATGTTTTCCGCCTGTACATCCGACAGAGATCACCAGCTGGTTTTTTCCTTCTTTCAGATAATTCGGAATCAGGAACTCCAGCATATCATCTAATTTGCTCATAAACTCTGGGTATTCCTTACAGTTTTGCACCATATCGGATACCGGCTTATCATTTCCGGTCTGCGGCCGCAGTTCTGGAATATAATACGGATTCGGCAGGAAACGCACATCAAACACCAGATCGGAATCTCTTGGAATTCCATATTTGAACCCAAATGACATGACCGTGATGATAATATTCTGGTACTGTTTTCCTTCCACGAAGATCTTCTCAATCTCCCGCTTCAGTTCCCTTGTCAGAAGGTTGCTTGTATCAATAATGTAATCCGCACGCTGACGAAGGAATTCTATCTTCTCCCGTTCTTTTACGATACCCTCATTGATGCGTCCATCCTTCGAAAGCGGATGCGCACGTCTCGTTTCCTTATACCGCTTTACAAGCACCGGCTCATTTGCATCGAGGAACAAAATCTCATACGTAAAATTCCTTTTCTTCAATGTTTCCAGACATACAGACATCTCACCGAGAGCCTGACCGCTCCGGATATCTACACCGATTGCTACATTATCTACCTCCAGCTTATCATCATGTGCAATCTCCGCAAATTTTTCAATTAACATGACAGGCAGATTGTCAACACAGAAAAACCCCACATCCTCAAGCATCTTGAGGACCGTCGATTTCCCGGCTCCGCTCATACCTGTTACAATCACAAATCTCATCGGATTACTCTTACCTCCGGTTCCAGTGTCACATTGTATTTTTCTTTTACAACTTCTTCCACATGTTTCATAACTGCAAGCACATCTGCACTGCTTGCATGGTCAACATTCACCACAAATCCGCAATGTTTGTCTGATACCATAGCTCCACCGACCCGGTATCCACGCAGTCCACTGTCATCGATCAGCTTCGCTGCAAAATACCCTTCCGGACGCTTGAATGTCGAACCCGCACTCGGATACTCAAGCGGCTGCTTGCTCCGTCTCGCTTCTGCCAGTTCATTCATCCGATCCAGAATCGCTGTTTTATCTCCTTTATTCAAGGTGAGTCCTACACCAACCACAATCTTATCTGCATCAATTATACTGTGGCGATATCCAAACTCCATCTCATCCCCTGTATATCTTCGAAGTGTACCATCCGTCGACAAGACATCGACATATGCCACTATATCTTTCATCTCTCCGCCATACGCACCGGCATTCATAACGACTGCCCCGCCCACACTGCCTGGTATCCCGGCAGCAAACTCCATTCCGGTCAGCCCTTCCTCGTATGCAATCTTTGCGGTCTTTGCCAGAATTGCTCCCGCCTGCACATACATACTGTTCCCCGCAACCTGTATCGTGCTCATCGCACTTCCGATCTGGATGATCATCCCATCATATCCATCATCCGTAAACAGTACATTACTTCCATTTCCAAGCACGTAATAGGACAGCTTCTGTTCCCTGCAGTACGCAATCAGCGCCTGTATCTCTTCTGTGTTTTTTGGCATTGCAAAATACTTTGCCGCGCCTCCCACACGAAATGTCGTGTGTTTCTGCATTGGCTCCTGTTCCAATATCCTTTGCGTAGGAAGGTATCTCTTTAATTCATTTATAATATCCTGCTTCAAAATTTCACCCGTCATTTCTATCAAATTAATATCAATTGTTATTTAACTACAGAACCAGTTTAGCAGCTCCATAGATTCCTGCATCATTGCCCAGTGTTGCAAGCTTGAACTGTGCATTCTTACAACCATGGAAGGCATATTTCTCATAATACTTGGTAATGTACTGACATAAAATATCACCTGCTTTGGATACACCACCACCAATTACAAATGCTTCCGGATTTACTACTGCTGCAATGGCAGCAAGTCCTTTTCCCAAGTATTGTCCAAACTGTTCTGCAATTTCACATGCTACTTCGTCACCGGCTTTTACTGCGTCGAATACTGTCTTGGCACTTACTTCACCCTGACGGAGTACGCTGTCTTTATTATCTGCATCCAGTCTTCTCTTAGCCAGTCTGACAATGCCTGTTGCTGATGCATACTGCTCCAGGCAGCCATGATTACCACATCCACAAGTATCTGCTTCTTTATCTTCTATATGAATATGTCCGATTTCACCTGCTGCACCTGTTGCGCC
>USFH01000225.1 GCA_900553925.1 uncultured Clostridium sp. | reverse complement strand
TGCGTAATTCTGGCAATACACGCAGTGAAGCGGACATCCGGTGAAAAAAACCGCCCCGGAGCCTTTCTCTCCGGAAATACACGGTTCCTCCCACATATGCAGAGCAGCCCGTCCGATCCGCATGGCAGCGGTCTCTCCACAGACACCGATCTCGCCGTCCGCACGGTTTTTCTTACAATCCCGCGGGCAAAGCGTACAGGCTGACTGCTCTGTATCTTCTATCTTATTCTTTCTCTGACTATTCTCTGTATTATCTATCATTTAACTCATGTTCCCTGTGAATTTCCTGTCTGTGCGGCCGTTCAATCGTGATATACCACTTCACTACGGACGTTCCGATGATCACCACATATCCGATCACGCTCAGGTAATCCGGGATCTGATCTAAGAACAGGAATCCCCATAATGCCGTAAAAAGCACAATAGAGAAATCATACACCGAGATTTCCCTTGCCGGTGCATACGAATACGCCTTCGTGATGAAGATCTGGCCTCCTGCAGCCGAAATTCCAGTACAGATCAGAAACAGCCATTGAAGCCCGCTCATCGGCTGATACTGGAACACGAAAAAAGGCAATGTCACTGCACAGGAAAAGGCGGAGAAGAACAATACGATAATCATACTATTTTCTCCGCGTTGTCCAAGCTTTCTGACAAACGTATACGCAAAACCGGCGCCAAATCCGCCGAGTGCCCCGATCAGAGCCGGTACTGTCTCCATGCTCATCGTCGGCTTCACAACAAGCAGCATTCCGACGAATGCAGCAATTACGGTCACCCAGTCCAGCTTACCCGCAACCTCCTTCAACACGAAGAACGAGCAGATAATCGCAAAAAACGGTGACAGCTTATTGAGCATGGAAGCATCTGATATAGAAATATGATCGACTGCATAAAAATTACAGATCAATCCACACGTACCACCGATGGCTCGGCAAAGCAGATACTTCAGATTGCCCTTTCCGATCTGAAACGGCTGATGCGCCTTTACCAGTGCAGCGATTGCGATAAGCATCGCAACCAGATTCCGGAAGAAGCATTTCTGCATCGTCGGCACATCTCCGGCTAACCGGATAAATAAGCTCATAAGAGAAAAGCAAAATGCAGATAACAAAATACATACGATTCCCTTTTTACTTTTTTCCACGTCTCTCACTTCCTGCCTGATTTATCCTGTTTATTAACGACAATATACAATTTCGACGTCTTCGACTGCCTTCGCGATCAGAGGCTCAATCTTGCCAGCAAGTGCCTTCTCTGATTCTAAGATCTGCTCCATCTTCGGCTTTGTCACCGGATGCTGTGCTACAAATGTTGTACAGCAGTCTTCATATGGAAGGATGGACGTCTCATACGTTCCGATCTTCTCTGAGATATCAATGATCTCCTGCTTATCCATACCGATACATGGACGGAATACCGGAAGCTTATCGATTGCACTGTCGATGACGAGCAGACTCTGTGTCGTCTGGCTCGATACCTGTCCGATACTCTCTCCGGTGATCAGGCACTGGCAGTCTTCTTTTAGTGCGATCTCCTGCGCGATCTGATACATGATCCGCTTCATGATGATCGTCAGCTCATCATGCGGGCAATTATCATAGATGGCAAGCTGCACATCCGTAAACGGTACCACATGCAGTTTGATCACACCTGAATACTTCGACACAATCTTCGCAAGATCAATTACCTTCGTTCGCGCCTGCTCGCTTGTGAATGGTGGTGCATGGAAATACACCGCTTCAATCTCCACACCACGCTTGGCAATCATATATGCCGCAACCGGGCTGTCGATACCGCCCGACAATAAAAGCAGAGCCTTGCCCGAACTGCCTACAGGCATACCGCCCGCACCGATTATACGCTCGGCACTGACATACGCACCCTTGTCCCTTATCTCGCACATTACGGTAATTTCGGGATTATGAACGTCTACAGACAGATGAGGATACGCTTCAAGTATAGCGCCGCCAAGCTCCGCCTGTATTTCGGGAGTTTTCATAGGGAACGATTTGTCTGAACGCTTTGCGTCAACCTTGAACGTTTTTGCGTTTTTAAGTGCATTTTCAAGATAAGGTA
Organism: uncultured Clostridium sp.; assembly: GCA_900553925.1. GTDB lineage: Bacteria > Bacillota > Clostridia > Lachnospirales > Lachnospiraceae > Coprococcus_C. The sequence goes on along the minus strand of USFH01000225.1, from coordinate 319 downwards.
CGCCCTGCGACTTTATCTGCTCGAAATCCTTCTCAAACACCGCACAACGCTGTAAAGCGCCTATACCGAATATTACCTTCAGCTTTTCCATTACCTCGTCAAGGTCGCATTCGCCGACAGGTTCTATGTAGATAGTAGACTGCTTTCTCATGTAATGAAATTTACCTCAGTGACGCAGTCTTCTTCTGATATTCTTTACGAGTATATCCTCAAAAGTGCCTTTGTTAAGCCCTTTCAGAGCTATCTCGCCGTATTTTGCCATTATAAGTTCGTTCATTATATGTTTCCTTTCCTGCGGCTTTTCTTTGTACGTCTGAAA
>USFH01000224.1 GCA_900553925.1 uncultured Clostridium sp. | reverse complement strand
AGTAATAAATACGTCCCAGATAGAATGCAACCCGTCGATGTCCGAGACGATGTGCTGTCTCATACCAATTGAGCGCCTTCATGTAATCTTTCATCTTCTGATCATAGATGTTTCCAAGCAGGAATGCCAGATCCGGATCCTTCGTCGCATCAAACAACTGCTTTGCATAACTAATTGTCTTCTCGAGATCCTTATACGGTGAATCCTCATCGTAATACAATTCAATCAACAGATAACTAGCCTTGATACTTCCAAGCTTCAACGCCTGCTTCGCAGCCGCCATCGCGCCCTCATAGTCCTCCAAATAATAACAATACAGTGCCTCACTATAATACTGGTTATCCTTACGGTTTAGACTCTGGTCACTGACAAGCGTCGGATCGACGAACGCAAATGAGTTCGCTGTCTCGAAGATAATCTCCTCATACTGTTCGATAATCTCCATGGATGCACACACAAAACGCATACATGCAAGCCGCTTACCCTGATAGAAGGCAAATGTTACAATACCCTTCTCCATCTCCTTGTGATAGAACGTCGTGCAGATACCATCTGCATACTCTGTGATGTATGCCTTTAACTGTAATTCCTCGTCAAACGCATCGTTGCAATAACGAAGATAATTCTCCAGTGTCTTCTTGGAATCTCTCGGAATACTGTCATAGCTTACATACATTGCAAAGTCCTTGTATGTAAGACTTGGTGCATAATACTCCTCATCGGTATCACTGTTAATCGTCTTCACCCAGTCCTTCGGAAGCTTGTGGATATATCCATCAACCTGATTATGTACATATGTATACTGATACTGCAGACGTGCCGGATCAATCGCCTTGTATTTCGGTTCCTTGCCCTTTGCACGTCTCGCTTCCGCGATCTCTGTATAGAGCTTATCCTTCTCTTCAAACTCAATACTGTCTGTATGGCTGCTGGCATATTCTACACGGTCATACGCTGCCTTCGCCTTGGAATCTCCCATGTCAGCCAGCTTCTTATACCATGACATAGCCTTCTCATAATCAACCGGAACAACGAAATCACTCTTATTCCCATATTGATCCACACGATTCAGACCATTCTCGTAAATACTACCGAGATTCATATATGCTGCTTTAATGCCACACTCCGTTGCCTTCTCAAAGAATGTAATTGCCTTTGAGAAATTCTGGATGTCCAAAAGCATCTGTGCCAGCTTATAAATCATCTCGCCATCTTTACTCAGATTCGTATATTTCTCATAGTACTGTGTTGCCTTGTTCAGATTCACATCAACAATACAGTTGCTATATTTACCTGTCTCGTACAGTTCCCCTAATATCTTCAGCGCATCCGTTCCAAAATTCTTATAATTCTGATCCATGATTGCGATGTCAACGATCTTCTCCAATATTTCTACGGCATCCTCTGCATTACCGTTCTCCATAAGGTTCAACGCCTTATCATACTGAAGCTCAACATTGCTTTTGGCTGATTTCTTCTTGCCTCCAAGCCCGGACAAAAACGGAATTTTGCTAAAAAAACTGCTTAGCTTTCCCATCTGCGATCCTCCTTTGTGGTCTTCCCCTGCATAATTGCTTTTATAATACCATAGTTAAAAATCTTATGCAAGAAAGACTACTTGACAGATTCAATATAATTTTTTATTTCCTCGACAGCAGCTGCCTCATCGCTGCCCTCTGCCTCAATAATCAGCTCATCCCCATTTCCAAATCCAAGGCTCATCATACCCATGATGCTCTTGGCATTGATCTTACGATTCTGTGATGTAATCTTGATCTTACTCTCATACTTACTAGCAATCTGAACAACAACCGCAACGGGTCTTGCCTCTGCGTCTGCCGGCAAATTCACAACAACTGTACTACTAACCATTTTAATTCCTCCTTAGCTCTTCCGCTATCTCACTTATTTTTTTTAATCTATGATTGACTCCTGATTTTCCAATTGGTGGATTCAGTTTTTTCCCTAGTTCAACCAGACTCGTATCCGGTTCTTCCATTCTAAGCTCCGCGATTGCCCGCAAATGTTCCGGCAGATACTTTAAGCCCTTCACCTGCTCAATATAAGCAATATCCTCCATCTGCTTAACCGCGGCATGCACAACCTTGTTCAGGTTTGCCGTTTCACAATTCACACGGCGATTTACAGAATTCCGCATATCCTTCAATATACGTACATTCTCCATATTCATGAGAGACACATGTGCTCCCATAACATTCAGCAGATCCACGATCATGGATCCGTCTTTCAGATATACCACATAATATTTTTTACGCTGTATCATCTTTGGGCTGATATTGAAATCCCGGATCAGGCCGGTCAACATATCCGCCTGCTCTTTCCGATTACAGACTATCTCGAAATGATATCCCTTCTCCGGGTCACTGATGGAACCCGAT
>USFH01000223.1 GCA_900553925.1 uncultured Clostridium sp. | reverse complement strand
CGGAACCGATTGCCATAATGGAATTATTCTGCTGTGTGTAGTCAGAGCCGTATTGTCCCGGATAGATAAACTGCAGGATACGGTTTACCTGGTATTGCCGGAGCAGGTGCTGATCCGGACGCTGGATATACCATAGAAAGCTTCCTGCAAGTGGAATGAACACAAGCAGGGCAATTCCGATAATCTTATAGCTTAGTCCCGACAGATACAGCATGGTGATAAGAACCATAGCTAGACAAAGTGTCGTGGACAGATCAGGCTCAACTACGATAAGCATCAGCGAAAAGCCGATTAAAAGTACAAACATGCAGAGTCCTTTGAATGTATTGATCTTCTTGTCTTCTTTCATCTTATCAAGAAGAACTGCCGTAAATAAAATCATAAGGATCTTGGAAAATTCCGATGGCTGGAACTGGATACCTCCATCTCCACCGATCATGATCCATCGTTTTGCATAGTTTACTTCTACGCCGAAGAAAATTACCAAAAGCAATATGACGGCGTTCGTGATGTAAAATACCCGGGAAAACCGGCATATAAAATCATAGTTTATCAATGATACAAAAATCATAATGATTAATCCGATTACAATACCAATCGACTGTTTCAGAGTAAAGGAGCTGTTGGCACTGTTGATCATGATTACACCACAGATCATTGCAACGAGCACGGTAATTAATAATTTAAAATTATAATCTTTGAGACTGAATCTTGTGAACATCTTTATCCTTCTTTTTTAACCAGCCGAACAGACGGCTGCTTTTTTTATCTTCTTTTGAAATATCCTGTCCGCAGATGCGTAAGGCGATCTGGTCGTAGGCTTTGCCGGCGGTACAGTTTCTGGTGGCGATGGGGATGCCGCGGTTACTTGCTATGACAATGTTCTCGTCATCGTAGACGCTTCCGATGTAGTGGATTCCAAGAATCTCTGTGACATCATCTACAGACATCATCTCTCCCCGTTTTACCATATCCGGACGAATCCTGTTTATGACAAGATCGATACGCGGGATCTCGTTTGCATTTAGAATTCCGATAATTCTGTCTGCATCCCGGATGGCCGATACTTCCGGCGTGGTAACAACAATTGCGCGTTTTGCAGCAGCAATCGCGTTCTTAAATCCCTGCTCGATTCCCGCAGGACAATCAATGATTATGTAGTCATAGGATGGTTTGAGCTGTGCGACGAGCTTGACCATCTGTTCCGGTGAAACCGCTGATTTATCTCTTGTCTGTGCAGCAGGAAGCAGGGATAATCCTTCACATTGCTTGTCTTTGATGATTGCCTGCTGATAGCGGCAGTTCCCTTCTACGACATCAACCAGATTATAGACGATCCGGTTTTCTAATCCCATCACAACATCCAGGTTGCGAAGACCGATGTCTGTATCAATCAGTAATACTTCGAAGCCATGCTTGGCAAGTGCATATCCGATGTTTGCGGTGGTCGTGGTTTTTCCGACGCCTCCTTTTCCGGATGTAACAACAATCACTTCACTCATGATAAATCCTCCAGTCTATTTCAGGCTATATACGAACGTATCAGGTCTGCCTTTACAGCCGGAGGCTGCAAGTCCGTGAAGTGCACCGATCACAATAATATTTCCTTCGGACTCCACGCTGGCACCTGATTCCACATCTCCGACAATCACGATGCTGGCGGCTGCCTGAATGGATTGTCCGTTTTTTAGATTGCCTATGTAAAATAGACCACTTTTATCGGTGAGAAGCTGCTTTGGCTTTGTTGCTTTTGGGCGTTTTATGTTTGCTGTTTTTGCGTTTATGCCTTTGTCGGTCAGTGTATTGATGATTTGCTTTTTTTCGTCCTCTGTTAGAATTTTACCTTCAAAGGTAACCGTAATCGGTTTGATGTTCGAGTAATAATTTCCGGACGCATTTAGTTTCTCTGACAGGCAGTTCTGAATCTGGCTGACAGTAGCTTCCGGTGAAAGTATTAAACGAATCCCCGTTTTGTTACCTTTCATTATAACGGGACTGATCATACTCCACCTCTCCTGCTCTCCTGTATAATATGTGATTCCTTAGATTAATCTTGCGATGGCTCAGCGTTGCCACTCATCTCGGCTCCAACCAGTTTATCCGGGTCATACATGTATGCGTATATGAATCCGGCAAGCTCTCTGGCATTCGCAGAGGAATAACCATTCTGGATTACACAGGTAACAGAGACCTCCGGACTCTCGTACGGTGCGTAGGATACGAACAATGCGTGATCCGGCTTTACTTCACTCTCCTGTGCTGTTCCGGTTTTTCCTGCTACATTTACGTTAATCTGCCGGATCAGTTCATTTTCACCGGCAGAATAAGCTACCACGTTCCGCATACCCTGATGGACAGCGTCCCATGTGGATTGTGCAAGCTGAATCTCGTTTTTCACTTCGGCATGGTTATCTAATA
>USFH01000222.1 GCA_900553925.1 uncultured Clostridium sp. | reverse complement strand
TGACCGGTCGGAATGATCGCATAGTGATCCGTGATCTGCTTATCATTTACATATTTGGACTTTGCAACGCCCTTGTACGCGCCCTGCTGCATGATCAGCTGCGCATACTGTGCAAGTGGCGCATATTTCTGCAGACCTCCGATATTCTTGCCGATTTCCTTCGAAACCGCTGTCGAGAGCACACGTGCATCCGTTCTCGGATATGTAACCAGCTTGCGCTCATAGAGTGTCTGTACTGTATTTAACGTGTCAGTCGGACTGATCTTAAACAACCGCGAACAGTCATTTTGCAGCTCCGCTAAGTTATACAACATCGGCGGAGCTTTCTTCTCCGTCTTCTTCTCCACCTTCTGCACAGTCAGCTCGATTGGTTCCTCAGCAGACAATTCAGTAATCAGCTGCTTGGCACTTTCTTCTTTCTTGAAACCATTTTCCTTATATAGAAGCGGGGAATCCAGATAGGCAGACTCCTTCGTTGTCTTCCATTCTGCTTCAAATCCATCTGTACTTGCAAGCACCCGGTAAAATGGTGTCGGTACAAACTGCCGGATCTCCCGTTCGCGCTTCACGATCATGCCAAGTACACATGTCATGACACGTCCAACTGCGATCACACAACGATCCATGCCGAGATAATTCTTCACGGTATAACTGTATTTGAGCGACAGTGCCCGCGAGAAATTGATTCCCATCAGATAATCTTCCTGCGCCCGCAGATATGCGGCATCACTCAGATTATCATAAGCGGAGAGCTCTTTTGCCTCACGGATACCACGCATAATCTCTTCCTCGGTCTGTGAATCAATCCACACACGTCGCCGGTCTTTCTTACTTTTGTCAACGCCTGCCATCTGCTCTACAAGACGGTAGATATATTCTCCCTCCCGTCCCGAGTCGGTACAGACATAGATGCGTCCGACATCCTCACGGTTTAACAGCTTACTTACCACCTGAAACTGCTTGCTCGACGCACCGATAATTTCATATTTATATTCTTCCGGTATAAACGGAATTGTGTCAAAGCTCCATTTTTGCAAGCTCGGATCGTAAACTTCCGGATAGCTCATCGTAATCAGATGTCCGACACACCACGTCACGATCGTATCCTCGCTTTCTAAGTATCCGTCCCTTGCACCGGCAGTTGCAGCCCCCTTCATGCCAAGTGCTTTCGCAAACTCACGGGCAACGCTGGGTTTCTCTGCTATGTACAAATTCTTCACTTACATTCCTCTTTCTATTCTTGATTGTATTAACGAACGCGATTGCAATACACTATTTAATGAAGTTGAATATAATACAAAATTCTACGCAGACTCGCTCCCGCTCACTTCCGCACATAGCAGACACTAAACTCCCTATGTCAACTATAGTTGACATAGCTCGTTAAGTGCTGATGTGCTCCAATGGTCTGCTTTAGAATTTGTATTATATCCAACTTCTCTCTACATTTTCCCGCAATCGCTGTCATAAATATGTTCTCCAGAACCGAAGTGCTCCATTTTCCTTCTTCAATATGTTTAGGCAAGTGCCTTCACTAATGCCTCCATAACCGGGTAATCGGATTCCTTCATCGTAGACATGATCGTAACGGTTGGCTCCACAATCGTGACATCCTTCATCGTAGAAAGAATCGTCTTCATCGTGCGGGCGGCACATGGTGCCCAGCTTCCATTCTCCAAGATACCAACGGTACGCTTCTGGTACGCCTTTGACTGCAGATGATTCAGGAAATCCTGCATGCATGGGAATACCCCGCCATCATAGCTTGCTGCACAGAGCACCATCCGGTCATAGCGGAATGCATCCTCTATTACCTCGGTCATATCTTCTCTCGCCAGATCACTGACAACGACCTTCTCTACGCCCTCTGCGCGAAGCATGTCTGCAAGCTTTTTAGCTGCCTTCGCCGTATTGCCATGGATTGATGCATACGCAACAAGCACGCCTTTATTCTCCGGCTCATACTTGCTCCATGTATCGTAAAGTCCAATATAATATCCGAGATTTTCCTTCAATACCGGACCGTGCAATGGACAGATTGTCTCGATATCAAGTCCTGCTGCCTTCTTCAGAAGTGTCTGCACCGGCATGCCATATTTACCGACGATATTAAAATAATACCGTCTTGCCTCACATGCCCAGTCCTCATTTTCTGTGAGGGAAAGCGCGCCGAACTTGCCGAATCCATCTGCTGAGAACAGCACCTTCTCGCTCTTCTCATAGGTCACCATAACCTCCGGCCAGTGTACCATCGGTGCCATCACAAAATGCAGCTTATGTGTTCCGAGCTCTAATGTATCGCCCTCTTTTACCACAAGGCAGCGCTCTTCTAAATGTGCGATATCAAAAAACTGTGGCAGCATCGCTTTTGCCTTTGCGCTCAGTACAAGCTGTGCCTGTGGGAATTTGTCTGCCGCACGTTTGATATTTGCCGCATGATCC
>USFH01000221.1 GCA_900553925.1 uncultured Clostridium sp. | reverse complement strand
GTCATTCTGCGCCAGCACCGGTTCCATCCGGATATACAGATCATCCGGTTGAAATTTTGTTTTTAATGACCGAAGTGCATCCTTCTCTCCGAGCATCTGACGGAATTCCTTTGCCCGTCCAGTAAAATTCAGCGTTCCATCGATCAGATCTCCCAGATCATGACTCGGATAGATTGTGATAAATTGTGCATCCGGCCATTTATCAGTATTAAGAACCTTTCCGGCGCGCATACCGATCACGATAAACTGGCGGATTCCAAGATCATAGAGTGGCTGGATTGGTTCATTATCCAGCAGCCCTCCATCCCGATATTTCTTCCCATCAATCTCTACCGCCTCATACATGACAGGAAGTGCTGTGGACGCAAGCAGAATCTTCCGTATTGTATCTGCATCATAATCCTTTAGTCTGCGATATTCTACCTGTTCCGGCTGCTGCGCCTCATTTAAACGGCTGATTGATACATAGATGTCGCGGGAATCCGCTTTGATCTTCTCCATATCAATATATTTCTCAAACATTGCAAGCATTTCATTCCGGGAGAAATACATACGGTTTTCGGCAAGCATATTCAGATCAATATCAAAGACTGTATCCATATCAATCTCATTCCACGCCTGATACATCCGGTCCATATTATCCATCGAATATAACATTGCATTCACTGCGCCGATTGATGCGCCTGAAATCACTGATACATCCTGCAATAAGCCTTGTTCCTGCAGCACCTTTAATACCCCAACCTGATAGGCACCCTTGCCGCCACCGCCGGCAAGAACCAGGCCGATTCCCTTTTTTTCACCCATATACATAACCTCCATCGTTCCCTTTTCCATTTTACCCAATTTTCTATGTTTTCGGTTTTATAGCTTACATAATATTATTATTGTTCATCATTGTATAATATTTGCTCAGGTTTGATATCCGTTTCCTCTGTCTTGATGGAATCAACAATCTGAACTGCATAACCGACAGCTACCGTATGACATTCCGGATGTACAGCCAGATACCGGTCATAATATCCGCCGCCATAGCCGATACGATCACAGCTTTTCGTAAAGACCGCCCCTGGCATCACAATCAGACAGCTACCGCCCAACTCCTCCGGTTCTAACTGTGCCATACTGTCTGGCTCCAATATATGATATGCGCCCTCGACAAGCGCGGTCTGTTCATTATATGCATAAAAATCCATGGTATTCCCATTGACACGCGGCAGATAGATTTGCTTTCCATCCGCACGGAATTCCGGGATATATTGAAATAAGTCGACTTCTTTGTGAATCGGTACATAGAGACACAGTACCGTTGCTTCTTTATACACAGCAAGCGCACGGAGCTTCTCATAGATTTCTTTCGCTGCCTGCTTTTGATATGCTTCGGACAGATTCCTGCGCTTTGCAAGAATCTCCTTCCGAAGTGCTTTCTTTGATTCTGAAATTGTCATGTAAACCATTCCTTTATCTATTTTAAGCGGATCTGGATATACTCTCCCCGCTTATTCTTCGGTATATCCTTCACATGCGTGATACTTCCATCGGCTTCCTTGATGTCGATATTATCAAGCTGTGATTTCAGGTTCCGCTTCACATTTGCAATATATGCCTTACGCAGAGCTGCCTGTTCCGCAAGCTCTGCTTCCGTCAGACCTTCCACGGTCTTACTTTTTCTTGCTAATTCATTAATTCTCTGGATATCTGCTTCGTTCATGCGATATTCTCCATTTCTATTCTTATTTCTGGTATCCTTTATTCACGATAAAATCTACCGTATCAAAATCATCAGTTTCATGTGCCAGAAACAAAGTACCAACTGATTTTCCTTCCATCAGATCATAGATCTGCGTCAGTTTCTTAGCGTCCATAATTGCCATATCTGCGCCGGAATCCGTTGCGATCCGTGCAGCCGCAATCTTCGTGGACATGCCTCCTGTACCATAGTTTGTCACGGCACCTTTGGCCATATTCTTCATCGAATCATCAATCGTCTCTACCAACGTCAGTTTTGTTGCATCCGGGTTTTTGTGTGGATCATCCGTATAGAATCCATCAATATCCGTAAGCAGAATCAGAAGATCTGCCTTGATCAAATGTGCCACAATTGCCGACATCGTATCATTATCACCAAACTCGATTTCTTCGGTTGCCACCGTATCGTTCTCATTTACAACCGGAATAACGCCCTGCTGTAATAGCTCATTTAGTGTATTCTCGGCATTTCTGCGGCGTTCCGGATCGGTAATCGCATCAAATGTCAGAAGTACCTGTGCAGCCATATGATTATATTCCATAAAAAGCTTCTGATATATCATCATAAGCTGTCCCTGGCCAATTGCCGCACACGCCTGCTTCAGGGACACTGTCTTCGGCTTGTTGCGCAGTCCCAGCATCTCGAATCCGACACCGATTGCACCGGACGATACTAACACCACATCCTTTCCCTGATTCTTCAGGTCACAGATAATGCGCACCAATGTCTCCAGCTTCCGGTAATCCGTAC
>USFH01000220.1 GCA_900553925.1 uncultured Clostridium sp. | reverse complement strand
GCTTTCGGTGCAGGCTTTGGCTCCGGTTTTGGCTCCGGTTTTGGCGTCTCCGCTTCTTTGTTTGGAGCAGCTTCAGGCACTTTTTTTGGCTGGGAAGCAGCCTCACGTGCTTTCTGCATGGCTGCAGCAGCCTCGGAGCTTCCAACGGTCGCGCGTTTCATTCGTTTGCGTTCTTCCGCAGAATTTGCAACCTTTAAGGAAGATTTCTTATCTTCGGAAGTTTTTTCTTTCGCATTAAAAGGATTGTAATCCTTCTTATCCTGATCCTGTGGTTTGAATGGATCAACAAAATTCTCGCCGGCACTTAAAGACTGGGTATAGACGGCGCTTGTACTGGTTATATCGCCACTGCCATATCCGCCATTGAAACCGCCGAGTGTAGATTCGTCCCGCATCTGTGGATCACCGGTGTAAGCACCGAAGCCTTCTGATACGGAAGCGCTATTGTTCTGTTTTTCTGAACCACCCAGCAATGTAAATGCACGATCGTCAATAATAGAATCCGGATCAAAGTCCTGTTCGCCTAAAAACTCAAATTGCTGTTTTAATAACATGGCAAAATTCGATTTGTAGGCAGTATAACGTGCTTCCATTACTGCAATTTCGTCCTCGAGCTTCTCGAGACGTTTTTCGGCATCGGATACGATGTTACTTGCCTGAATCTTGGCATCACGGATAATGCCTTTTGCTTCTTTTGCAGCGTTGGTAATTGTCTCTTCCGTATTCTTCTCCGCACGCTTTAAGCTCTTCTCAAGGTGTGATTCCTTGGAACGATAATTCTGCAGAGTATCATTCAATATGGAGACCTTCTCTTTTAACTCCGCATTTGAACGATACAGTGATTCATAGTTTTCTGATACACTGTCAAAAAATGTGTTTACATCCTTCTTGTCGTAACCCAAACCGACATGAAATTTTTTCTGTTGAATATCAACTGGTGTAAGCAACTTTTCAACCCCCCTATTCGTTTAGTATTGTACGTATGGTGTCAGGGCATCCTGATTAACCAATTCCTCTCTCAAATCGCCGGATACCTCGATATCCTGTGGTGTTGCAATAAATATGTTGGAAGAAACCACATTCAGGGATCCTCCCATCGCATAGCAGGCACCACCGACATAATCAATGATACGCTGTGCAACTGCAACATCCAGACCTTCGATATTGATTACGATTGTTTTGTTCGAACGCAGGAAATCAATGACGGACTGTGCCTCATCTGTCTCCTGCGGTTTGATTACAAACACTTCGCTACGGCTTCTGAAATCGGAATTCCGGTTATAGGAGCGCTGATTGTCTTTGAAATCAACGAGCTTTCCGCTTGATGTGTTTGTTGGAGCGCTTGACTTATAGGAAGCTGACTGCTGTGTTGCGGCTTCGTATTTGCCGGCGGAAGATCGTGCCGAAGGCTTGGCTGTACTCTTTCCGAAGGATGGTTTTGATTTGGCTGAACGAGGAACATATTCTTCTTCGTAGTCATCATCATCATCGTCGTATTCGTCATCAAACAAGCCATCATCGAATTCATCTTCATCGTCATCTATATCTTTAACTTTGAAAAAATTAAGAAATTTATTCTTACCTGAATCCTTTGCCATAATTTTAATCTCCTTACTATATATTATAATTTCGCGCGCCGAAGATTGCTGTACCGACACGAATCATAGTGGCACCTTCTTCGACTGCGATTTCATAATCGTTGGTCATACCCATAGATAAAACATTCATATCAATATTATCAATGCATTTGGATTTTATGTCAAGCGATAATTGGTACATTTTGCGGAAGTATATGCGATTATCCTCAGGATTTTCTACAAATGGTGCAATTGTCATGAGTCCCATCACATGAATGTGAGGCATATCCTTGATCGCATCGATCAGATCGTAGACTTCTGTCTCGTTGATGCCGAATTTGCTCTCCTCGTGAGCGATGTTGACTTCCAGGAGAACCTTGACCACGAGATTTTTCTTGGCGGCCTCTTTTTCGATTTCCTTTGCGAGGTGTACTGAATCAACACTATGGATCATGCATGCCTTATCGACGATATATTTTACTTTGTTGGTCTGGAGATGACCAATCAGATGCCAGTGTACCGGCTTCGAGACATGCTCATATTTGTCAACCATTTCCTGTACCTTGTTCTCTCCAAACTCTGTGACACCATGAGCGAGCAGCTCTTCCACATCCGAAAGTGGTTTTGTTTTGCTGACCGCGATGATTGTCACATCATCGAAATTACGGCCGGAACGGGCACAGGCATTCTTTACATTTTCCACAACTTTTTCATAATTCTCGTATAGCATAATAATCAAGACCTTTCTTTATGTATTGGTTTAATATAGAATCTGATTTTCGACTACGTCGGAAGAATTCAGTACAATATTATCATAAGCCTTAAGTTCTTCGCCTGTCTTAATCAGCACAAATTCATCAATTTTTTTCAGAATTGTAATATGCCTGAATTCTGCAATTCCCTGATTGGCAAAATAAACGCCGGTAATC
>USFH01000219.1 GCA_900553925.1 uncultured Clostridium sp. | reverse complement strand
CCGTCTGTGTGCCGGGATTAAACTGCTATTCCTGTCCCGCCGCAACGGGTGCCTGCCCGATCGGTGCCTTTCAGGCAGTGGTCGGATCGTCCAAATTTAAATTCACCTATTACATAACCGGGTTTTTTATTCTGCTCGGTGTGTTACTCGGAAGATTCATATGCGGATTCCTGTGTCCGTTTGGTTGGTTTCAGGATTTACTTCATAAAATCCCCGGGAAGAAATTCTCCACAGCCAGACTGAAACCGCTAAGATACCTCAAATATGTCATCCTCGTTGTTTTCGTTATACTTCTGCCGATGCTTGTAACGAACTCCATCGGAATGGGTGACCCATTCTTCTGCAAATATATTTGTCCGCAAGGTGTCTTAGAGGGGGCCATCCCGCTGTCGATTGGAAACCCGGCTATACGATCTGCATTGGGAAAACTGTTTTCCTTTAAATGCCTGATCTTAATTACAGTTATAGTACTGAGTATTTTGTTTTACAGGCCCTTCTGTAAATGGATCTGTCCGCTTGGGGCAATCTACTCCCTGTTTAACAAGGTGAGCCTTCTAAGCATCCGGGTGGATGGAAGTAAATGTGTGGGCTGTAATCAATGTGCGAAGGCATGTAAAATGGATGTTGACGTGTGCAAGACGCCAAACCATCCGGAATGCATCCGGTGCGGCGCCTGCATAAAGGCTTGTCCAAAAGACGCAATCCATTACCAGTTTCTAAGCGGTGCCTGTCAGAAAAAAGAGGACAGCAGGAAGCCGCAATCAACCGATAACAATTAAATTTTAATATAATTCAAAGGAGCAATAATCATGAAAACGAAAAAAACTTTTATTCCTATCGTAACACTCTGTGCAGCATTATTCCTTACGGCTTGCACCGGAAAGGGCGCTGCAACCACGGAAAAACCACAGGATTCCCAGACGGAAGCCAGTACAGAAGCCACAGGGGATTCCAGCACAACACTGGATGATTTATATCAGCAGGAAAACCAGATCTTTGCCGATCATGAGGATGTATGGAACAAAGTGTTCGGCATGATGAACAAAAGCACTGCCGATCCAAGCGGAAATTATGCAGATTTTCTAGCCAGCACCGTTGAATCAAACAAGGATGCTTTTACAAAAGACGAATTGAACACACTTACGACTGATATTGAGACTATACGGAAGATCGAAGAACAGATCGCCGAAATCGAGAAGAAAGACACAACCTCCGAGAGTGCTGACGCAAACGACAATTCCGGATCCACATCTCCGTTTCGCAATTTCTCCGGTCAGGATTATGACGGTAATACGGTTGATGAAAGCCTGTTTTCCGGAAATGCAGTCACAGTCATCAATTTCTGGTTTACCGGCTGTAAGCCTTGTGTTGCAGAGTTATCGAAGCTTAATGAATTAAACGATGCCATCAAGTCCATGGGCGGCGAAGTGATCGGCATCAACACAGAAACCTTCGACGGAAACGAAACTGCAATCAAAGAAGCTGCAGCAGTTCTTGAAAGCCAGGGTGCCAAATACCGCAATCTCTCCATCGACGCATCTTCCGATGCAGGAAAATACGCTTCCGATATTATGGCATTTCCTACAACCATACTCGTTGACAGAAACGGTAATATTGTCGGAGATCCGATGCTTGGAGGAATCGATAACCAGGACAACTATGATACTCTGATGAAGCAGATCCAATCTGTAATTGATGCAGATAGCGCAAATAAATAATTGAATCAGGGACAGGCTGAAAGACAATTTTTTCCAGCCTGTCCCTGATTTACTTTATATCGCTGCAACCAAATATTACTTCCATTATGTCCGGAATCTGTGGTTTATACGTGTTCTCTTTCATTCTTAATTCTGCTCATCTTCTATCAATTGACTATATATCAAATAATTTCAATCTTTCCAGATTCTGGAGATATAAACAGAATCACATGTTCAATTCCATCACCATACATGAATCTGATGCCTGAAACCCTAATGCTTCATACAAAGGTCTTCCCATCTTTGTTGCATCCAGACTTATCTCTGTCACACCATTTTCCTTTGCCTTTTCAATCAGAATCTCAACCATCTTCTTAGAGATGCCTCTTCTTCTATGATCTGCACGGGTATAGACATTCATCAAATGCGCCCGATTGCCTGTCGGGTGCGAGAATGTCGGCATAATCCATATATAGGATAGGCTTGCACAGCCTACGGGAGTTTGCCCATCAAGTGCAATAACCGTTGTCTGCTCACCTGACTCAAAATACCGCCTGCTCTCAGAGATAAATTTCTCATCATATTCATACTCGCCGGACAGATCATTTACCTCTCTAAGCATTTCAAGTCTCAGCTTCATGAGGATTTCCATATCATCTTTTGTAGTCTTTCTGTATAAAATCTCGTTCATTTCCTACTCCCTTAACAATCTATCGAGCAACATCTGCCCACAGTCAGTCGTTTTGTATTCTCCAAGTTTCATGTTTTATCCTCATAAACTGAAATTTGTGGGTGAGATTGAATATCTCTTTAATACTCAATTCCTTTTCGTC
>USFH01000218.1 GCA_900553925.1 uncultured Clostridium sp. | reverse complement strand
TGCGAGGCTGTCGGCGGAGATATTAACGAAGCCCTTTCCTTTGCTGCGGCAATCGAGATGATTCATTACTGTGCGGAGATGGGCTATGAAACCACGATTAATATTATGGCAGTTTCCACAGCGGCAGAATCTGAGCTGGATCTGGCACTGGATTTACTGGCACAGAGCGAGGTCGGCACGATTTATCTGGTTGACAGCTATGGTTCTTTATATCCGGAACAGATCCGCAGATTGGCGGATAAGTATTTGAAGGTTGCAGAAAAATACGGCAAGAAGGTCGGTATCCATGCACACAACAACCAGCAGCTCGCATTTGCAAACACGATTGAAGCGTGCGGTGATGGTGTAGACTGGTTAGACGGAACCTACCTGTCCATGGGAAGAGGAGCCGGCAACTGTGCAATGGAGCTATTACTTGGATTCCTGAAGAATCCAAAATACAACGTATACCCGGTATTCAAATTCATTGAAGACCACATGATGAAATTAAAGGATGACGGCATCGTCTGGGGCTACGATCTCCAGTATCTGATGACCGGACTGTTAAACCAGCATCCACGTTCTGCAATCGCCTTCACAAAAGAGAATCGCCGCGACTACGCAGAATACTACAAGGAACTGTTAATTTAGAATAAGCAGTTATACATGGAAGCGCCGGATGGTAAAGCATCTGGCGCTTTTTTACGTACATTTTACAAAACTACGATAACGCACTTTACGAACTTTCGGTATAGTCTCATTTGTAAGTTAAATCAAAAAGAAAATCTTTAAGAGAAAAAGGAGACAAGAAAAATGAGAAAGTTAAAGAAAGCAATCATTGGAGTTTTAGCATCAGCCATGCTTATGGGAGCAATGACTGGATGTGGTAAAGCAGCAAGTGATGATATCACCGTAATTTCCCGTGAGGATGGATCCGGTACAAGGGGCGCATTTATCGAACTGTTTGGTATCGAGGAGAAAGATGCAGATGGTAACAAGATTGATAATACAATCTCTACTGCAGATATCACAAACTCAACATCCGTTATGATGACGAGCGTAGCAGATGATGAGGCAGCCATCGGATACATATCCCTTGGTTCCCTGGATGATTCTGTAAAGGCATTGAAGATTGATGGTGCGGAAGCAAGTGCTGATAATATCTCAAACGGAAGCTACAAGGTATCCCGTCCGTTCAACATTGCAACAAAGGGTACACCAAACGAAGTAACACAGGATTTCATCAACTTCATCTTGAGCGAGGATGGACAGAAGGTTGTTGAAGAGGCAGGATATATCAGCCAGGGCAATACAGGTGCATTCAAGGCTGCAGGCGTAAAGGGTAAGATCAATGTTGCAGGTTCATCTTCCGTAACACCGGTTATGGAGAAGCTCAAGGAAGCATATGTTGCAGTCAATCCGGATGTACAGATTGAAGTACAGCAGAGTGATTCTACAACAGGTATGACAAGTGCGGCAGAAGGTGTCTGCGATATCGGTATGGCATCCAGAGAGCTCAAAGACAGCGAGCTTAGTGCAGGTCTCACACCGACAGTGATCGCAATTGATGGTATCGCAGTTGTTGTAAATAAGAACAACGATGTCGATGGTCTTACAAGTGATCAAGTAAAGAGCATCTACACAGGCTCTGTCACAAAGTGGTCAGAAGTAAAGTAATAGATTGATAATAACTTATCAGAAAGAAAATACGAGGCATACTATGACGAAAGTAAAAGAAAGAACTATGCATATCGTATTCCTGGTGGCTGCCTGTATGTCCATACTGGCAGTCGCCATGATATGTCTGTTCATGTTTGCCAATGGCGTACCTGCCATCCGGCAGATTGGATTTGTGAATTTCATATTTGGTAAAACCTGGATGCCGGGTGCGAATAAATTCGGTATCTTCCCTATGATCATCGGCAGTATCTATGTGACAGCAGGTGCAATCATCATCGGTGTTCCAATCGGACTTTTATGTGCCGTATTCATGGCAAAGTTCTGTCCACCGAAGCTTCATAAGATTATGAAACCGGCTGTGGATCTGCTTGCAGGTATTCCATCTATTGTATATGGATTCTTCGGTCTGGTTGTGATCACGCCGATGATCCGGAATACATTCGGCGGAAGCGGTAAAAATATTTTGACCGCATGCATCCTGCTTGGAATCATGATTCTGCCAACCATCATCAGTGTATCGGAATCAGCAATCCGCGCGGTTCCGGAAAGCTATTACGAAGGAGCATTGGCACTCGGTGATACGCATGAGAGAAGTGTCTTCAAGGCAGTACTCCCTGCAGCAAAATCCGGAATCCTTGCAGCCATTATTCTTGGAATCGGGCGTGCGATCGGTGAGACAATGGCAGTCATCATGATTGCCGGAAACCATGCAGTTATGCCGGACAGTCTGTTATCCGGTGTGCGGACACTTACATCGAATATTGTACTGGAGCTTGGATATGCAACAGACTTGCACAGAGAAGCGTTGATAGCAACCGGAGTGGTTCTGTTCGTATTCATCCTGATCATTAATCTGTTGTTCTCAGTTGTGAAAAAGAAAGGGGCGAAATAGGCATGAGTGAACAAGCTGTAGCAGCAAAGGCAGATATGGAAGCAATCAGGCCGATCAATGTCGTCACCTGGAAGGATAAGCTCGCTGCA
>USFH01000217.1 GCA_900553925.1 uncultured Clostridium sp. | reverse complement strand
TGGCTTCGTTTGCTTCTGTACCGGAGTTCTGGTAGAAGATCTTATCCATGCCGATGGTTGTACAGACCTTCTCAGCAAGCAGAGCCTGCGGAATTGTGTACGGATAGTTGAATGTATGCATGATATCATCGACCTGATCCTTGACGGCTGCAACAACCTTCGGGTTTCTGCTTCCTGCATTATTTACGGCGATACCTGCATAGAAATCCAGATACGGAGTTCCTTTTTCATCGTACATGTACATGCCCTCGGCTGTCTCTGCCAAGAAATCAAAACGCTCGTATGTATCGATCATGTACTTGCTTACCTTATCCTTGATGTCCTGCTTTGTTAATCCAAGATCCTTTAATTTCATAATAAACGCCTCCTAAATATATAAAATGTTTTCGTTACTTTATAATTCCTTTGATCTTCATGTAATCCTTGATCAGCTTCACGCTGTCCTCGATCCCGACCTTCTCACTGTTGATCGTCAGATCGTAGTTAACCGGATTTGTCCAGTAATTTCCATGTGTATAATACTTATAATAATCCGCACGGAACTTATCCGTATGCACGATTGTCGCTGTCGCAACATCCTCGGTCACGCCCATATGTTCCATCGTCCGCTTCACACAGAAATCACGCGGTGCTTCTATATAGATACTTACGATATTCGGTCTTCCCCGCAGAATGTAATCCGCACATTTTCCAACGATGACACACGATTCGGTATCCGCTAAGTTCTCAATAATCTGCTTCTGATACTCAAACAGCTTATCATCGGACACGAATTTCTCGTTCCGGCTGATATAGCTTTTCGCACGCGGCAGACCTTTCAAGAAGCTTGAGAAACCACCATTCGAACGCACCTTCTCATTGACCTCCTGAAATAACTTCTCATCGAGTCCGCTCATCTGGGATGCCAGTGTCAGGATTCGGTTTTCGTAGCAATGGATGCCAAGCTCCTTCGCAAGCTTCGATGCGATTTCCTTTCCGCCGGTACCAAAGCCTCTTGCAAAAGTAACAACATAATTTTCCATATTTTTCCCTCACAATCTATCTACACTTTTTGAAACCATTTTCAAGCAAGGTTGTTATGCAATGAATCTGCTTAGGAACTCTCTGCTTCGATCGTTCTTTGGATTCGTGAAGAACTCCTCTGGTGGAGCATCTTCTACCACATAGCCTTTATCCATGAACAGCACACGGGACGATACATTCTTCGCGAAATCCATCTCATGTGTCACAATCAGCATTGTAAGTCCGGAGCTTGCAAGCTCCTTCATAACATTCAATACTTCACCGACCATCTCCGGATCGAGTGCGGATGTCGGCTCATCAAACAGCAGCACCTCCGGATTCATGCAGAGGCCTCTGGCAATTGCCACACGCTGCTTCTGTCCACCGGATAACTGCTCCGGTCTGGCATTGATATACGGTGCCATACCAACCGCTTTCAAATGCTTAATCGCGCGGTCGAATGCTTCCTCCTTGGATACATGCAGAACCTTTCTTGCACCCTCCATGCAGTTTTCCAGCACCGTCATATTGTTAAATAAGTTGAAGGACTGGAACACCATGCCGACTTTGGAACGAAACTCGTTAATCTCCCTCTGGACATTCCGGATTTCCTTACCATGATACAGCACCTGTCCGCTTGTCTGCGTCTCCAGCTTGTTCACGCATCGAAGCAATGTGGATTTGCCGGAACCGGACGAGCCGAGTATACAGATCACTTCCCCTTTTTTCACTTCAAAATCAATTTTTCGCAAAACCTCATGATCACCGAAGGATTTGCTTAAGTCTTTTACTTCAATAATATTTTCTTCCTTGTTACCCATAAGCGCACCTCCTAGACCTTGTCTTCCATATATTCTACAGCAAGCACATAATCTTTTTTGCCTGCCATCCTTTTCTCGATAAATAAGAATAACCGGTTAAATACCACGCAGAGCACCAGATAGATCAAGGCAATTACAAGATACGATTCAAAATACTTGTAATACGTACCACCAACCGTCTTTGCCTGCATGAAAAGCTCCTGAATGCCGATTACATTCAACACAGATGTCATCTTCAGGTTTGTCAGAAATGTATTCGCCATCTCCGGGATAATATTCTTGAACGCCTGTGGCAATATGATATAAAACATCGCCTGCATCGGTGACATTCCCATTGCCAGAGCACCTTCCCGCTGACCAACATCAATGGATTTGATACCGGCACGCACCGTCTCGGACATATAAGCACCTGTGTTTAAAACCGTTACGAGAATACCTGCAATGATCGGGTTGATATCCACACCGCCCTGACGGAGACCGAAATATACGATCATCGCCTGTACGATCATTGGTGTTCCTCGGAACAGCTCCACATATAAGAAACAAATAAATTTGAAGAATTTGATAATTCCCTTCTTAATCGGATTATCTTCTTTGTGAATTTTGATATCTCCGACAATACCCACAATATAACCAAGTATGAAACCTACGATCGTACCGATTACAGATACATACAAGGTAATCCATGTTCCCTGCAGGAACATGTTCGAATACTTCTTGGCAAGAAATGCCATCCATTCAAAGATATTGGTCGGGGACGATAAACTTAGAATAGTTCCCATATGATTTCCTCCTGTCTTACACGTTTTTTATAATTCCTCCGCAGCCTGAAATCACAAAAGGCTGCGGGGGAG
>USFH01000216.1 GCA_900553925.1 uncultured Clostridium sp. | reverse complement strand
GCTCTCCTCATTCGCGATCAGTCCGGTCCATGTGGCAACCGCCCGCAGCACGGACGCATACCGGAGCATATCATTGTCCTTCACGACGCGGAATAACGTCTGAAATGCTTCCGCGGTTCCGTAATCCATATTCTCGCAGATTGCCTGACGCAATCCTTCCTGCAGACGCGCAGCCAAAAGCAGCTTGCCCAGTGCCTCGTGCAGCCGGGTATTTCCGCTCATGCAGATGCCACGGATGATCTCCACGGACAGCTTCGTCTGCGCACTCTCGCCAAATAAGATATCCATGATGATTGTTTCTAACTTCTCATTTCCGCGGTCTAACTCCGCCTGAATCCAGTATTCCGATACAGCCTGACGTCCATTTGTACTCTGATCCCGATAATAGCACAGCACATCCTGCGGCAGCTGCTCCGTGTAGACTGACACGAGATCGGTTCCGTAAATTCCCATGTCATGATACGTGTTCATGATGTGGAAATAACGCCCCATAAATGCCCGGTAGTGCTTGATTCGCACCGTTCTTCTGTAATAAGACTCGCTCGCCTGCCATTTCGTAATGCTATCGATCGTGCAACAGAAATCCTCGACCAGATGCTCCGGTATCCATCCTGGCATCTGCTTTAATTCCTTCCGGAAGAATTCCGATGGCAGGCTGCCCGATTTCGCCAAATGCTTATCCAGCCGCTTTCCGACTTCCGTCAACTGCGTCACGCCGTTATATTTGCTGCATTCTGCAAGCAGCGCCTGAATCTCCGCGCTGTAAGACGCTTTCAAAGCCTTGTCTGCCTCATTGCGCGCAAGCTTAAAATCATTCGCAATCTTCGCCTGCACTTCCAACTCCTGCTTCGTCTTCTTGTCTTCTGCCATATGTAACCCCTTTCAACATATACGCTTGTGGTAAGACTCTATTCACCCAATCCTGTAATTTCCTACCACATCCTGCCCGCCAACATCGTCAGACGGATAAATGTAACCGTATCGCCCTCTTGTAACTCCAGCTTCTCATCTAATTCCGTAAGTTCCGTGTCCCCTAAGAATACCCGGAACAAGCCATCCTGAAACCCAAGCATCGCCGTCTCTATGGACTTCCCAACATCCGGCGCCTTCTCACCATACACGATGCCGAAAGCAATCTTCCCAATCTGCGCCATATCGTCGATCTGCGCATTGGAAAGCACTGCTTCGCCCCGGTTCATCGCCTCGATATATCTGCTCACACAGAGTTTCACCGTCTCTGCAATCAGCTCCCGCAGGCTGCACGGTGCCGCCGCATAGGTAAATGGCACCTGATCCACCGTATTCCTGCGCTTGCCAAGCTGTTTCATATTCATGTATAAAACCATGTACTACCCCTACTCTACTAGAACTTCACAACCTTCGGTTCCTGTGTAAATGAAGAAAATGTGGCTGTCGCATTCTTGAAATAAAATACTTCTGTGTTGCCATCATCTGCAGAGTACATCTTCTGGAGGGATGGATATGCGTCAAGCATCGACTGTCTTGCCTCTCTGCGGTCATCCTCAACAAGCTCACCTGCGACACGCAGCCACTCGCCATCCTTAAATGCGCAGATCTCCACCTTCGGATTCGCGTGAATCTGCTTCGAAACAGCTTTCGACTTGCCTGTCTGAATATAGAGCTTTCTTTCAAAAATATGTGCTGTGCCAAATGGTCTTACTCTCGGCTGGTCACCCTCGACCGTTGCCAGATAATATGTATCAGCTTCTTTCAAAAATTTTGCTACCTGTTCCATGTGGTTGTCCTCCTGTAATTATGTCAATTTATTTATTCTTCAAGCATTCAACTGCCCAATTCATATCAACGATATAATCCCGCTTGCCATCGCCCTTGGAATCAATGTATTCCGCCTTGGCTGCATCATACACCTTCTTGGAAAATGGGCTGTTGCCCAATACGCCATTCTTCAACCGGATCACAAATCGTTCCGGCTTTCCATTAGTGATCTCTAAGAATATATCTCCAACCTCCAGATCCGGATTCGTCTGCGACAAATGCGCCACCGTCATAACCTTCATGATCTCAACGACGCGGTCATCGAGTCCCATATCGAAGATATACGCTTTCTCACGGAGCTGATTCTGAGAATGAACCACTCTGCATGTATAGTCCGTACTCTCCATGCCCGGAAGCATGTCACCATTCTCCATCTTGGCAAATGTGTCTAAAATCTCCTTCTCATCTTCCTTCGAGATTGCATAATAAATCATCAGTTGCTTCTCCATCTGATGATACAAAAGTCCGTAATTAACATAATGGACTTTCTTGCATTTCGGGCAGGTATACGCAAATAACTTGCCAGACAAAAGATCCTCCTTCGCCTGTGGGTTCAATTTCGTATTGATGCTCTGCCATATTGTAAATTCGCCTTCTGCGCCACAATCCGGGCATTTGATTTTCTGTGTGTTTTTTAGGGACATGGGGTTCTCCTTTGGTTTTTATTTTTGTGTTATGTGTGGTTGGATAAATAGATATTGTTGCCCAATTTTCTTCCGAATCAGCTCCGCCAAGAGCCACTGGATAAATATGATCAACTGTGGGAACAAACTCCCAATATGCATTATGACACGCTTCCATCTTCCAATGCGAATGATACGGAAATTCCTCTGGCATATAATGTGATAATGCCTTCAAGAATCCCGGATTCACTAATTTACCGCCACTATACCGGTCGATAAAACCATCC
>USFH01000215.1 GCA_900553925.1 uncultured Clostridium sp. | reverse complement strand
TCTGCCATTATAATATCGTACTGCTTCCTTCAGGGATTCCATATCAAAATCCGGCCACAATGTATCCGTGAAATAAAATTCTGCATAAGCAAGCTGCCAGATCAGATAGTTTGATAGCCGAAGCTCCCCGCTTGTCCGGATCAGCAGATCCGGATCCGGAAGTTCCGCCGTATCAAGCGTCTGTGATATGAGTTCTTCCGTAATCTGATCCGGTGACAGCACACCTTGCTGTACCTGTTTTGCAAGCTTGACCGATGCCCGGCGCAGTTCATCTCTTCCACCGTAATTTAATGCGATCGTAAAATCCAGCTTATCATACTTCGCAGTCTCCTGCTCCGCATGTTCAAGCATCTCCACGATGTCGGCATCGAGCGCACTCCGGTCACCGATCACGCGGATCCGCAGTCCATCCTTCGATGCCCGTTCCACGCAGTTCGTCAGATAGTTCCGGAGCAGATTCATGATTCCGGTCACTTCCTCTGTCGAACGCTTCCAGTTCTCCGTTGAAAATGCATACACGGTCAGATACCGGATGCCTAATTCTGCCGCATCACGGCAGATCTGCTCAAGCACTTTCGCACCCTGTCTGTGTCCCATGTTCCGTGGAAGCAGACGTTTCTTCGCCCATCTTCCATTGCCATCCATGATGATGGCTACATGGGTAGGTATTTCCAATTCTTCCCCATCGATTATCTTCTTCATAGGCTTATACTGTCATGATTTCCTTTGTCTTTGACTCAATCTCCTGATCTACCTGTGCCACATACTTGTCTGTCATCTTCTGAACCTTCTCTTCGTTGCCTTTTAATTCATCGTCAGACATCTCTGCCGCCTTATTAGCCTTCTTCAGGGCGTCATTTGCATCACGGCGGATATTCCGGATTGCAACCTTGGCGCTCTCGCCCTTCTTCTTGACATCCTTCGCAAGCTCTTTTCTGCGGTCCTCTGTCAGCTCAGGGAAATTAATAATAATATTCTTACCGTCATTGTTCGGGTTGATGCCAAGATCAGAGCATACGATTGCTTTCTCGATCTCCTTGATCAGACTCGTCTCCCATGGCGAGATCATGATCGTTCTCGCTTCCGGAACTGTGATATTCGCCACCTGCTGAAGCGGTGTCGGTGTTCCGTAATAAAGTACTGTGATACGATCCAGAATATGTGGATTCGCGCGTCCTGCACGAATCGTAGTATATTCCTTCTCCAGGCTTTCAATCGTCTTTTTCATCTTCTCTTCATACTGTGCTAACATCTCTTATCCTCCAAATATATATTTTGTCTATGTTATGTTTCTAATCAACGGTAACTGTCGTTCCAGTGAATCCTCCGGTAACCGCTTTCTCGATGCTTCCTTCATCATTCAGCCCGAACAACATCATCGGCATCTTGTTCTCCATTGCAAGCACCGCAGCCGCCAGATCGATCACGCCAAGCTTTTTATCCACGATCTCTGAGATTGGCATCGTGTCATATTTCTTCGCATCCGGATTGGTCTTCGGATCACTGTCGTAGACGCCATCGATTGCCTTCGCTGACAGGATCACATCTGCCTCTACTTCGATTGCCATAAGCACCGTCGCGGTATCGGTAGAAAAATACGGATGTCCGGTTCCTCCTGCGAAGAATACAACCTCTCCATTCTCCAGATATTCAACCGCCTTATCCTTGTTGAATAATTCTGTCATACTTCCGCATGCAAACGGTGTCATGATATGTGTTTTCAGTCCCTCTGCGCGCATCGCATCGGCTGCATAAATACAGTTCATCACCGTTGCAAGCATTCCGATCTGATCTGCCTTCACGCGATCCATGTTGTCAGAGGTTCTGCCTCTCCAGAAGTTTCCTCCACCGATTACAATGCTTACCTGAATATGCTTGTCACAGATTGCCTTCACCTGCTTTGCCACATCCCGTACAACCATCTCATCAAATCCGGTATGCTTGTCGCCGGCAAGTGCCTCTCCTGATAATTTCAATAAAATTCTGTCCATCTTCATCGTTTTTATGCTCCTTTATCTTATTCAAAAAAGCTCTTCACATCAATCTCAGAATAGCACTGGGAACACATACCCTCTATCACTGCGCCATTGTTGATCTGAACTGACTTTGACTTAATATTGCCCATGATCACAGCTGTGGAATCCACAATCACCGGTCCCTGTACATCAATGTCGCCTTTTACAGCGCCTGCAATTACCGCCGACCCTGCAAATACATTTCCGACAATCACGGTTCCTACCCCGATCTTCGCTGCATCTACAACGTGTACGTCTCCTTCTACACGTGCAGCATTCGCATACAGTTCTCCAACCTGGACATCGCCCTTGATAAATCCGCCGATAATCAGCTTCCCGTCGCAGCTTACTGCTCCATTCACTGTTCCGATCAGGTCGATACATCCGTCTGTCCGCAAATCTCCATTGATGACTGTGTTCTTCGTGATGTATGTGGTATCCGCTTCCATGAAGGAATCTACAGCATTTTTCTCCTCTGTCTGTTCCGGTGTTGTCTCCAAGATAGCATCCTCCTGTTTTGCTTCGCTCTCTATCTGTTCTTCTTCTGCCTGTCTGGCAAGTGTATCCTCAACCGCCTTGTCGAGATCCGCAGACATAAAATTCTGAAGCTCCTTTGATTCTTCTCTCTCCGGTTCGGTCAGAAGTGCTTCTTCAGTATGTTCAAGCATATTCCCATCATCGAGTGCATCAAG
>USFH01000214.1 GCA_900553925.1 uncultured Clostridium sp. | reverse complement strand
GAATACGATCATATCCTTATCGATTGCATCCACATATTTCTTCTGTCCAAGTGTCTTTGCCTTGACTGGTTTTCCGTTCATCGTATGACAGATAATATTCTTATCTGCCGCGAGTGTGGAAACCGCTTCTTCCTCTCCTGTCTTTGAGAGCGAAATTGCATAATTCACGTTCTGGTCTGTAATTTCTTCGCCCTTTTGTGCAAGTGCCGACAACTGTTCTATCACCGAAACAGCTCTTTTTACACTGCCCTCTGAGCCTGTAATCCGCAGCTTATCATCACGCAGAACAACTGCTACATGATATGCCTTTTCCAGATTCTTTATATTTTTATCGAATTGCCCGAACACTGCCTGAATCTGATCCGACGGTATTGTAATCGTTTCAAAATATGCACTCATAGTTTTCCTTTTATTCTCCACTTCTTCCCTGTATATCTGTTTCCGTCTCGTCCGGAACAGCTGGCACAGTCAATGGATCCGGCACACCGATCTTCTCCCGTACAACCAATGTTCCAGAGGCTATGCACCGATTCTCATCACACTTTATTGTAACATTATTTTCCAGTATTTCCACCCCTTTTTTCCTAAGATTTTCAATATAATTTTGCAATATAGTTTTCTGTTTTTCAATTGCTTCCTGTTCGGTGTAAGCCATAGTCGCATATTCCGGTCTGTTGTATGTTCCAATAATCAGACCAAACGGCAGATAATACGTCTGTCCGATATGAAATGTGTGGATTTCTTCTTCTTTTTCGTATCCTTCTACCTGTTTCGGCGTATGGATCGGTGTAATATGAGATCCAAGCCGCAGGGAAACCGCATATTTTTTCTTCTTTCCCTGTTTCTTTTTCACATATTCCATCGGAAATGTCTGCTCATACCTATACACCGTCTGTCCATAACATACACCAGATGCCGGAACATAGTTTGTTTCTATCAGTTCCTCATATTCATTATAGATGTTCACAACTCCGGTAATCAGAATATCCCCCTTTTTTACCTCATCTCCGGGATTTACCAGCCTGGTGCCGCTTGTTGCAATCAGTTCTGTCACGACTCCATCCCGGATTGCAACAATATTACACGGCTCTTCCTGTTGTTCTATCGTCACATCGGATATGGTCTCTGTCAACCGGATTGTAAGACAGGTTCCCCGGATTTCACAGGTGATCCATGCGATCTGATCGTACTGTTCCCGCAGGCTTCGTTCCAGCTCGTTCAGTCTTATTGAAGACTTCTTCGTTCCAACCGGAATCAGATTTTTAGTTGTATAGGCTACAATTTCCTCCTGTGTATAGGCTGCATTTTCTCCCTCGACACGGATGTGCCATATGAATCCGGAAGAATAAAAAAGAAGCAGAAAAAAGAAAAACAGACAAAGGAAAAATATAAATCTCTTTTTATATTTCTGCAGAAGAGGGACAAGCCCCCGTTGTAAAACCAGACTGCAGTGACATCCGCTTTTTTGTTCGAATTCCTTCGCTTTCTTATAATCCCGGTACTGCATCGTGGCAAATAAACCGGTTTCATCCCATACAAGATCATAGACCGGCAATCCCGCATGTCTGTACAGATTGATAAAGCGCTCCGGATCTCCTTCGGATATATGGATCACGCAAAGATGTTTTGCTTTTTCGAACAGACTACGCATGCGAAGCCACCTCCTCTGTCACCCAGTTGATTGAGGCGATCTCCCCTCGGATCAGAAGCTCATCCGCCTGATAGGAAGTGATTCTGAGACTACACCCACTAACAAGGAGCTTGTGCTTCTTGCATTGCAGAAGTACCCGGGTTGTATCAAAGCTGATAATATGTTTATACCCATCTATATGCACGCATGATTGATCATAGAGATGAATCTGAGTCATAGGAACTCCTGTTTCATATTCCATATAATATATGTTTCGGCTTGTTTTTTTAGACTTTGGGCAACAAAAAAGGTGCTACCGAAGTAACACCTTATCATTGCATTATTTAAACTTGCGCTTTCTAGCTGCCTCAGACTTTTTCTTACGCTTTACGCTTGGCTTTTCGTAATGCTCTCTCTTACGAATCTCCTGCTGAATACCGGCTTTCGCACAGTTTCTCTTGAATCTACGAAGAGCGCTATCTAAAGTCTCATTCTCTTTTACGATTACGTTTGACATACTTCTCTCACCCTCCCTCCAGTTGTAAAATATCTCGTGTTTGTGCGCTTCATAAACAACTGTTTGGGTATTTACCAAATTGCACAAGTTAGATTATAACACATAAATAAAATTCGTCAACCAAAAAATCAAATTTATTGTCACGAATTTACACTTTTTCTTATTTCACTTCATCTCTGCTCGAAAAGATGTGATCAATCAATCCATATTCGAGTGCCTGATCCGCTGTCATCCAGTTATTACGATCCGTATCACGCTCGATTTCTTCCATGGACTTACCTGTATTCTCACTCAGAATACGATTCAGGCGCTCTTTGGTGCGAAGAATGTTATCAGTTGCAATCTTCATATCTGTTGCCTGATTGTGTCCCGGAAGTCCACCCAATGGCTGATGAATCATAATCTCAGAATTCGGAAGCGCGATTCTCTTTCCTTTGGTTCCTCCGGCAAGAAGAAATGCTCCCATGCTGGCTGCCATACCAACACAGATTGTTGATACGTCACACTTGATATAGTTCATTGTATCGTAGATACCGAAGCCGGCAGACACAGATCCTCCCGGGCTGTTGATATAGAGGCTGATATCCTTGGAAGGATCCTCAGACTCCAGAAACAGGAGCTGTGCAATAACCAGACTTGCAGTTGTATCATTTACTTCATCTGCAAGAAAGATAATT
>USFH01000213.1 GCA_900553925.1 uncultured Clostridium sp. | reverse complement strand
ATATCCGCTTCCATCGAGATTTAATTCCATCTGGATATCCGTCTCATTTGTCTTTCTTGATACAACACCTACACGATTTGCCATATACGATACCCCCTGTTATTTCTCAAACCGTACCTTGATTGAATTTGCATGTGCAGTCAGATACTCAGCCTCGGCAAAATCAATGATATCCTGATGTACTTCCTCTAACGCTTCTCTTGAGTAGTATATAATGCTTGACTTCTTAATAAAGTCATCTACCGAAAGCGGCGAGAAGAACTTCGCGGTTCCGTTTGTCGGAAGCACGTGATTTGGTCCTGCAAAATAATCGCCGAGCGGCTCGGAAGAATAACTTCCAAGGAAGATTGCTCCCGCATTCTGAATCCGTGTCATCGTATCGAACGGATTCGCTGTGACAACCTCGAGATGCTCACTCGCAATCTCATTAACCGTATCGATAGCATCCTGCATCGTGTCTGCAACCAGAATATATCCATAGTTATCCAGGGATTTCTGAATGATATCCTTTCTGGATAATTCCTTTACGAATCCATCCACTTCCTCGCTGACCTTCTTGGCAAGCGCCTCGGAAGTTGTAACAAGAATTGCAGATGCCATCTCATCATGCTCTGCCTGGGAAAGCAGGTCTGCCGCAACGTATCTTGCATTGGCTGTCTCATCGGCAAGCACCATAATCTCACTTGGTCCGGCAACCGAATCAATGCTGACATGTCCAAATACGCAACGCTTTGCAAGTGCGACGAAGATATTTCCAGGTCCTACGATTTTATCTACCTTCGGAATGGATTCGGTTCCATAGGCAAGCGCCGCAATCGCCTGTGCACCGCCAGCCTTGTAGACCTCATCTACACCGGCTTCCTTTGCCGCAACCAGCGTTGTCGGATACACCTTTCCCTCTGCATTACAAGGAGTTGTCATCACGATCTTGCCTACGCCTGCAACCTTGGCAGGGATAACATTCATAAGCACGGAAGATGGATATGCGGCTTTACCGCCTGGTACATACACACCAACCTTTGCAAGCGGTGTTACCTTCTGTCCAAGCAGTGTTCCGTTGTTTTCAGAATCAAACCAGCTGTACTGCTTCTGTTTCTCGTGGTATGTGCGGATGTTCACAATTGCCTTGCGGATTGTCTCCAGAAGCTTCGCATCCACCTGTGTATACGCTTCTTCGATTTCTGCCTCTGTCACACGTACATTATCCGCATTGATCTTCGCATGATCGAATTTCTCTGTATATTCAAATAATGCAGCATCCCGTCTGCTGTGGATGTCATTGACGATATTCTTCACTGTTTCCTCATAGCTTCCATAATTATCCGGGCTACGCTTCAGGAGATTCGTCAAAATATCCTTCTTTGTATCTTCTGTCAACTTAACAATACGCATCTTAAAAGCCTCCTTATGTATTTCGTTATACTTTATGCATTATGTTCTAATGAATGATCTCATTCAAATCATTTAACAGTTTCCGAATTCTCTCATGCTCCATCTTAAGGCTTACACGATTGACTACCACACGTGCGGACAGTGGACAGATCTCCTCTAACACCTCGAGTCCATTCTCCCGGAGTGTCGAACCGGTCTCCACGATATCAACGATCACTTCGGACAGATCCACAAGCGGAGCAAGTTCCACAGAACCATTGAGCTTAATGATCTCGACCGTCTGGTTCTTCTTCTCACTAAAATAATTTTTAGCGATGTTTGGATATTTACTTGCTACGCGGATGATTTCATTTCTTGAAAGCAGTTCCTTCGCCGATTCCGGTCCGCATACACACATCCGGCATTTTCCAAATCCAAGATCCATAACTTCATACAGATCCCTGCCTTCTTCCATGATCGTATCCTTTCCAACGACTCCGATATCAGCAGCACCATACTCTACATAAGTAGGTACATCTGAAGGCTTTGCAAGGAAAAAGCGAATTCCTAATTCTTCATTAGTGAATATAAGCTTTCTTGTTTTTTCATCCTTCATTTCATCACATTTGATGCCAATGTGTTCAAATATATCAAGAGCATTTTTAGCAAGTCTTCCTTTTGCTAACGCTATTGTAATATACCTCATATCAATCCTCATTTCTTCACATTTATATATAATGATGTTAAGCTGACTTTGACCCTTACACCATATTAATGAATTGTGCCAAGTGTGCAAAAACACAAACCATAATTATACTCTTAAATGTATACAATATCTGAAAGCTGTGAAGCTGCGGCATATTCCTCATACTGAGCTTCTGTCTTTGCTTCATTTTTTCTTATCATACAGACTTTATTGCCGTCTTTTCTTAATTCATCAGCCTGCTTTATAGCCTCTAAAAGCTTGTCAGGAGTATATACTATAAGTACGCCGCTGTAATCAACAGGAACTGTTATATTCTGTCTGTTGATAGCTGCCATAAGTCTGTCTACTATAAGTGAGAAACCAATAGAAGCCTTATCACAGCCGAACTGTCCAAGAAGCTTGTCGTAACGTCCGCCGCTTGCTATAGGTTCTCCTGTTCCAAATGTAAATGCATGGAATATAATTCCAGTATAGTATGTATGGTTACTGAGTTCGCCTAAGTCAAAAGATACATACTTGTCATAACCATTAACCTTTAATAATTCATATAAAGATAAAAGTCTGTCTACAGCACCTATACATTCCGAAATATTAGTAAGGCTCTTTGCCTTCTCAAGTACGTCTGCCTGACCGAAAAGCTGTGGGAGTTCTAATAATACCTTTGCAGTATTCTTATCAATATTCATTGAATTAAGAAGCTCCTCCACTCCGATATAGTTCTTTTCGTTGATAAGGTTAAGAAGCTCCTCATAT
>USFH01000212.1 GCA_900553925.1 uncultured Clostridium sp. | reverse complement strand
CGTTGCAAGCTCCATGTATTTTTTGTAAGATAAATTATATGTAAAGATTGTCAGGAATATAAGTGGCAGAGAGGCCATCAAAACAAGCGACAATCGCAAAGATTTTTGTATAGACATAAACTGTTCCCCGTTTTTCTCAATAGTAAATAGTAATAAAATAATAAAACTGTTAGAAAAGTAACAGACACGATATATTATATAAGAAAAGAGAATAATATTCAATGAAAAATGGTGTATTTTTTGCATTCGTGTGATGGTTGATTTTTGGCTTAAACTTGTGTATAATAAACAAGAATTTGTGACTTCTTGACAGAAGAGAAAAGATACATGAAGGAGGGGCGTTATGTTTGGAGTTTATTTTGGGAAATATCTCGAGGATGTCGGTGTATTGACACATGAACAATATACAGAAATCGTTGAGGAGAGCCGTCATTCACGTGTGAAGATGGGATTGCTTGCCGTCAGTGAAGGTTTGATGACAAAGGAACAGGCGGATGAAGTGAATCAGCTGCAGGCCATGAAGGATGCCAGATTCGGAGATATTGCGGTAGAGAAGGGATATCTGACAGAAGAACAGGTCGGTAAACTTCTGAAAAAACAGGGTGATTCATATCTTTTATTTGTACAGGCGCTTGTGGAGCGCGGGCTGCTTACACTGGAGGATATCCAGAATCATCTGAATCATTATAAAAAGTCAGAGCGTTATACAGCTCTTGAGATTGATGCGTTGAAGAGCTCGGATATTGATAAGATTATTCAGATTTTTCTGAAAGACAATCAGGTTCCGATGGTTGTGAAGGATTACCTTGCATTGCTTGCCAGAAATATGGTACGTTTTATTGACAATAAGGTACGGTTTGAACGGATTGAGCGGATTCATACATATACAAGCAGATACATTGCCAGCCAGTGTTTTACCGGAGATTATAATCTATTTATCGGAATCTGTAATTCCGGTACAAAACCGATTGCATGTGAGTTTGCGAAGGAAGAGTTCGATGTGATCGATGAGGATAGTCTTGATGCGGTATGCGAGTTCATCAATGTATGCAATGGACTGTTCGCATCCAAGGAGTCTCTTGAAGGCGTGCATATAGATATGCTCCCACCGGAGATGTATACAGATATTACAACCATCAGCTCGGAAGGGATGATGGTCGTGCTTCCGTGTTATGTACATGGTGAACGTGCAGATATTGTGGTTTGTATGGAAACGAAGTGGAATATCGGCTGATAGAGGAAAAATAAGATAAATTAAGATAGTTAAGGAGAATGATTGATCATGGCAAATATATTGATTGTAGATGATTCCAGAACATCCCGTAAAATCTTAAGAGGACTTTTGGAAGCAAACGGACATGTAGTTGTTGGTGAAGCGAAAAACGGACAGGAAGGCTATGATATGTATGCACAGTATAAGCCGGATCTTGTCACAATGGATATTACAATGCCGGTGATGTCCGGTGTGGAAAGCCTGAAGAAAATCAAAGCAGATTTCCCGGATGCAAAGGTTATTATGGTATCCGCAGCCGGACAGCAGCATAATATGCTCGAGGCAGTTCAGAGTGGTGCGGCAGAGTTTATTGCAAAGCCTTTTGATGAGGACACAATTAAGAATGTGCTCCAGAATGTACTGGGAAACTAATAAAGATAAGTATGATGCAGACAGATGGTCGTATATACAGGTCTCGTATATATGACCATTTGTATTGTAATAAAATATTGGAGTTATTGTTATGATAGAAACAGTTGCAACGGTTGATCTGATGGTGGAAGAGGAACTGAAGGTGAAGAAGAATCATCTTGCACCGGATTTTCCGACAGGAAATGAGAAAAGAATCTGTATTGTTTCCGGTCTGTATGGGGATGAACTACAGGGACAATATATCTGTTACGAGGTTATCCGGCGGATTAAACTGGAATATGAAAATTTGACGGGAATCGTGGATGTATATCCTTCGTTGAATCCAATGGGCCTTGATTCCAAGACGAGGGAGATTCCGGGATCCGGAATAGATATGAATTCTATTTTTCCGGGATCGAAGCTTGGTGCGCTGGGAGAATATACGGCATCATGTATTTTCGAGGATATCCGGGGAGCAGATGTGTGCATTGATCTGCACGCAAGTAATCTGTATGTCCATGAAATACCGCAGGTGCGGATGAACGATGACAAGGTGGACGAGCTCTTGCCGATTGCCAGATGCCTGAATGTGGATATGATCTGGATCCATCCGAGTAATTCGGTTCTGAACGGAAGTCTTGCATACTCCCTGAATGAAGTCGGTGTGCGGTCTGTTGTAATCGAGTCAGGCGTAGCATACCGGATCAACCAACAGTTTTGTAACGGAATCGTGGATGGATTGTTTGCACTTATGAATGAGTATGGAATCTGGAAAGGGCAAACCGTAACACCGAAGCAGATTCCGGTTACATACGATAAGGACATCCGGTATATCAATGCAGAAAGCAGCGGTATATTTATTCCCGGGGTGAGATTGTTTGCCCGGGTAAAAAAGGGGGATGTGATAGGTACGGTTGTCAATGTGATTACCGGAGCTGTGGAAGAAGTCGTGTATGCATCGGGGGAAGGTATGATCTGTTCGCTGCGTGATTATCCGGTGATTGAGGAAGGATCCCTGCTTGCGAGAATTGTCTCCGGAACGACAGTGGATTATCAAGACACTCGTACCTGTGATGATTGAGGAGGAACCGTGAATGAATAAAGAGATTATCTTCTCCATGAATACAGCTTTTCGTGGAGAGTTTAATATTCATGGATACTCATATGGACGCGGAGATAAAGCGGCGTGTATTGTAGGATCTATGAGAGGAAATGAATATCAGCAGCTG
>USFH01000211.1 GCA_900553925.1 uncultured Clostridium sp. | reverse complement strand
TCAGTTCACCCGGACATTTCTCCAGAAGTGCCTCACCGTATAAGACATGGTTCTTCATAATCTGGTATTCTTCATCTGTCAGCTTATCCGGTTTATCAAGAATTTCTTCACTGATCATCAGCTTACCGATATCGTGCATCATGGATGCTGTCGATACCATCTCCACATATTCATCATCAAATCCGGAAGCTTTCGCCAATACACGCATATAGGCTGCCACACGCTTGATATGTTCTCCGGTAAACTTCGACTTACTCTCGCTGATCTCCGCAAACGAGAAGATAAGACCTGTCTGGTTATCCTGCATTGTAACCGCCATATTGATCGCTGAATTGATCATCATGGAATTTCGCTGTACGATAAAATACGCTGCGACAGAAAGCCCGAATACAACCACAATCTGCGGAACCACATAAGATATCATTGCCTCTTCAAACGTCTCGCACGGAAATCCGATAAAAACATTCGAAAAACGATATGCAAAATAATTGGATCCGACAATGCCACACGACATCAGCAGCGATGCAAACAAAACCAATGTCTGGTTATAATAAAGCGATGCCAGAAGAATCGGGAATAACATGATCGGATACGCATATGTTGACAGAAGTGTCAGCATCATCGTCGCAATCAGGCAGACACAGATAATGACAATATGCTTCGTCACAGGTGCGTGATCGAATTTTAATATATTGATGATGAGCGTAGGAATCAATGCAACAAAAATAGCCGACGCAAAGAAAACAATCAGCACGGAATCATCCATATCCGTACCGAAATAGCAATATAAAAACGCAAGTGCCAGAATCGCTACAATCACACGCATGCACTTGGCAGATATCTGATTTACTTTCTTATAATTATCCTGAATCAGTTTCTCTTTACTATTCAAATTAATATTCCCCCGGTTGTAAAAGCGCTCCATCCCTCCAGATATGATCTAAATCATAGAAGGATCTCTCTTTTTCTGAAAATACATGAATAATTATATCATAATAATCCAGTAAAATCCATCCTCCATTTGCATAACCTTCCCGATTTTTCATCTCTGCACCGGCTTCCCGCATTGCATGCTCCACATTGTTACACATTGCCTGTACCTGATTACGATTGGAGCCATCCGCGATCACCAGATAATCACACATGGAAGAAATCTCAGATATCCGTATTACACGGATATTATTTCCTTTTTTATCGTCGAGTGCTTTTACAATTGTTCGAAGAAATTTATTCTCACTCATCATAGCCCGTCTCCCTTACAGTTCCATATTATGAACCACATAAAAATCATATGTTTTCTGTGTCATATAGTCCATCTCTGCCGTCGTCTTGCTCAGATAATCAAGCGTATTCTTCAATATATGGATCACGCAGACGTCCAGGTTCGTAAAAGCCTCCTTCCGGATCTCTTCCATCTCCGGGAGCATCTTCCGGTTCGGTTCAATATAATCCGCAACGAAGATGATTTTTTCCAAAATTGTCATATTCGGGCGGCCGGTTGTATGATACGTGATTGCATCTAAAATCACCTGATCAACCACATCATACTTGTACCGTGCATAATATGCACCAAGCTTCGCGTGCAGCATATCCGGGTTCTTCTCCTCGTATTTGCTGACCGGAAGTCCATGTTTTCTCGCTTTCTCGAGCTTTGTCTTTGTCGGAAGCCCCTTCGCACAATCATGCAGCAATCCTGCCACGCGGGCCTTCTCCACATCTTCTCCATACACCATTGCCAGACAGGCTGCGGTATACTCAACACCCAAAGAATGTGTCAGTCTGGTCGCGCTGATTTTTCCCTTTAAACGTGTTAACATTTTTTCTCTTGTCATCATATCTGTCTTCTCCCAGTCTCCTGCTTATAAAGCGCATATGCTTCTATATACTGTAAAACCTGATCCGGTACAAGTCCCTGTACGGAGCTTCCATGTGCTATCCGCGCACGTATCTCACTGGAGGATACCGGAACCGGCGGCATCTCCACGTAGGAGATTCGAAACGCCGGATACCTTGCACAGAAGCTATGGATATAAGCTTCGATTGTGTCCCGCCGCTCTTCTCTCGCAACAACCAGTATCTCACAGAGATCTGCCAGGCACTCAAATTCATGCCATTGGTGTAATTGGAACAGAGAATCATCTCCGATTATAAATGCAATCTGAAGCTTCGGATATAGTTGTTTTAAACGTGTAATGGTGTCCACGGTATACGTGTATCCATCCCGCTTTAATTCAAAATCGCTGACTGTAACCTTCGGAATCTGCTCCATCGCCAGCCGCAGCATATCCAGCCGCATGCTTCCGTCCACAATCGCAGCTTCCTCCTTGTATGCCGGTATATGGTTCGGCATACAGATAAGCTGTTCTATTTCCGGACGCGCCTGTAAAACTGCCTGCGCAATCGCCACATGTCCGGTGTGAACCGGATTAAATGTACCTCCAAGAATCGCAATCGTATGAAATTGTTCAAATTTCACATCTGTCATCTTATTCCGGGAGAACGATCTTCGGATCTTTCTTTCTCTTCTTATACAACACGATCTTCTTGCCGATGACCTGTACGACCTGACTGTGTGTACGTTCTGCCATTACAGCCGCGATCTCCTTCGGATCATCGAGGCAGTTCTTCAGGACGCCGATCTTTACCAGTTCCCGCTTTTCTAACGCTTCACTGACTGCTGTGCAGACCTCCGGTGTAAGGCTTGACTTTCCGATATTCATGATCGTATCGGCATTCATTGCCAGACTTTTCAGATAAGCTCTCTGCTTACTTGTCATATTCTTTCCTCTTTTCTTTTAACGATTTAACGATAATAATCAAACTCCAGGCCATACAATCTTACGGTGTCACCTTCTTCAATTCCAAGATCT
>USFH01000210.1 GCA_900553925.1 uncultured Clostridium sp. | reverse complement strand
CCACTGCTTATTGCTTTTCGCAATTGAAGCAGGGGACTTACTTGATTTGGTTAAAAACAGAAATTTATAAAGGAGGCGCTTTTCATGTCAACTCCCCCAATTGAAGTCGATGACACCCTCAAAGAACGAAGCACTCACGGTTCATTCGAACTTCCTATAGAAACATACACCGACAACTGCGAGATCTTCCATTCTCTCTACAATCACTGGCATGATGAGATGGAGCTGATCTATATTGAATCCGGCAGTGGTCTGGTCCGTCTGAATAAAGAGATTCTCCGCGTCAAGGGTGGTGATCTGATCATTGTAAACCGTGGGGTTCTTCATGGCATAAAAACAGATCTGAAGAATATCCTTTATTTCAGGAGCATTGTCTTTGACCTGAATTTCCTGTCCGGACCTGCGGGAGATTTATGTCAGGAACGTGTCATTTCCATGCTGATGGAAAATCAGGCGGAATTTACGCACATCATCTCTCCGTCAGATGACAATTATGAAAATATCTGCCAGCTGTTTGATGAGATCCACACCTGTCATAAGGAAAAGAAGCCTTATTATTTCGTGAAATTAAAAGCACTGTTTTTCAGTTTCTTCTATGAAATGCTCATGGGAAATTACATCATTCCTGCAGACAAGGAGCAAAATAAGAGCCTTGCTTCTATTAAGAAAATCCTGGACTACATTAATCTGCACTATGCCCAGCCTCTCAATGCTGCAGAACTTACTGCCATGTCCAATTACAGCGAATACTACTTTATGAAACTGTTCAAGCAATATACGGACAAGACCCTGATCGCCTATATCAATGACCTGCGTATTGAGAAGGCCAAGCCTCTGCTTCTGCACTCCGATTCCTCTGTTACGGAAATCGCCCTGGAAGTCGGCTTCAACAACACCAGCTACTTTATTAAGAAATTCCAGCAGGCAACCGGAATGTCTCCTCACAAGTTTCGCAGAAACCTGTCATAAAATCACAATTTTGTTGTATTTTTTCAGATTGACTGCTGATATAGTTATACATGTCAGCAAGAGAACTTCTCTTGCTGACATAAATGAGAATTTCATCCTGTTCCGGCACTATCCTATAGAAACCGGACTTTAACACAAATAAGACTGAAATTTTCAAACGCAAACCAAATACACTATTCAAAACAAAAAATAAGCAATCTAACTCATAAAAAATACACATATTCATTTTCAGAAAGGGAGATTACGATGGAAAATTTAGAAAAGCTCATCTATGACCTGTATAAGAAAAACGCACGTCAGTGCACAAATGAAGAAATCTACAACGCATTATTAATCTATACAAAGAACCAGCTCTTCGAAAGAGGTTATCAGGATGGAAAGAAGAAGATCTATTATATTTCTGCAGAATTCCTGATCGGTAAATTATTATCCAATAACCTGATCAACCTCGGAATCTACGATGATGTTGCTGCTTTCTTAAAAGAGAACGGCAAAGCAATCGCTGATATTGAAGAAGTTGAACCGGAACCATCTCTTGGTAACGGCGGTCTCGGACGTCTGGCTGCATGCTTCCTGGATTCCATCGCAACTCTGGGACTTCCGGGCGAAGGTATTGGTCTGAACTATCACCTTGGACTGTTCAAACAGCTCTTTGAGGACAGACTTCAGAAAGAAACTCCAAACCCATGGATTGAGAAATACAGCTGGCTTACACCTGCAGGTGTTTCCTATACTGTACCGTTCCGCGGATTCTCACTGAAATCTTCCCTGTACGATATTGACGTTGCAGGATACAATAACAAATCCATTCATCTGCACTTATTTGACATCGATATTGCAGATGAAACAATCGTAAAAGACGGAATCTCTTTTGATAAGAAAGATATCCTTCACAATCTGACACTGTTCCTGTATCCGGATGACAGCGATGATGACGGACGTAAACTTCGTGTCTTCCAGCAGTACTTCATGGTATGCAACGCTGCTCAGTTCATTCTGGATGAGGCTACCAAGAAAGGCTGCAACCTGCATGACCTTGCAGACTATGCAGTGATCCAGATCAACGATACTCACCCAAGTATGATCATCCCTGAACTGATCCGTCTCCTTACAGAGCGCGGAATCGACTTCGATGAAGCTGCTGATATCGTATCTCATGTTTGTGCTTATACAAACCATACCATCCTTGCAGAAGCTCTGGAGAAATGGCCAATGGATTATCTCCTTGATGTTGTTCCTCACCTTGTACCGATCATCGAGAAACTGGATGAGAAGATCAAAGAGAAATATCCTCAGGAAAGCGTAGCTATCATCGATAAGAACAACCTGGTTCACATGGCACATATGGACATTCATTATGGATTCTCCATCAACGGTGTTGCTGCCCTGCATACAGAGATCCTGAAAACAAGCGAGCTGAAGGCTTTTTATGATATTTATCCGGAGAAATTCAATAACAAGACAAACGGAATCACATTCCGCCGCTGGTTAATGCACTGCAATCATCCGCTGACAGACTATATCACATCTCTGATAGGCGATGAGTTCAAAACAAATGCAACTGCTCTGGAAAATCTCCTGAAATATAAAGATGATGAAGAAGTTCTGAACAAGATCCTCGAGATCAAAACAAAAGCTAAGAAAACTCTGAAAGACTTTGTCCTGTCCAACACAGGTATTGAAATCGACGAGAACAGCATTTACGATATCCAGATCAAACGTCTTCATGAATACAAACGTCAGCAGCTGAATCTGCTGTACCTCATCCATCAGTACCACGAGATCAAGGCAGGGCATCTGCCTGCCGTCCCGCTGGTGAGCATCTTTGGTGCCAAGGCGGCCCCAGCCTATACCATCGCAAAGGACATCATCCACGCCCTGCTGACCCTGTCCAAGGTCATCGCCGCAGACCCGGAGGTGTCT
>USFH01000209.1 GCA_900553925.1 uncultured Clostridium sp. | reverse complement strand
CCCGGAGCTGTGTCTGGAAATTGCCTTGTCACTAACGGCTTGCGGGAAGTCTGATCACTTTGCACTGCGTTGCAGGCATGTTTCCGTACACGGAAATTAAAAACGCCACGGACGCAAATCCGTGACGATTTCTCTTACTAGATATTGTTGTGTCTACTTTGCATAATCGGTAACTCTGGATTCCCGGATCACATTTACCATAATCTGACCCGGATACTTTAATTCAGACTCTATCCGCTTGGAAATATCCCGCGCCATAAGTACCATATCATCGTCACTTACCTGACTCGGTACGACCATTACCCGTACCTCACGTCCAGCCTGAATGGCATATGATTTCTCTACGCCTTCATAGCTATTCGAAATATCCTCTAACTGTTTTAATCTGTTTGTGTAGGTCTCCAGCGTCTCACGGCGTGCACCCGGTCTGCCTGCAGAAATTGCATCGGCAGCCTGAACGATACATGCAATGATCGACTCCGGCTCTACATCACCATGGTGTGCTTCCACGGCATTGATAACAACCTTTGACTCTTTATATTTGCGACACAGGTCTGCACCGATCTGGATATGTGTTCCCTCAATCTCCTGATCAACCGCCTTACCTATATCATGTAATAAACCGGCTCTCTTAGCAATTCTCACATTCTCACCCAGCTCTGCTGCAAGCAGTCCGGACAAATGTGCCACCTCGATCGAATGCTTCAATGCATTCTGACCATAACTGGTTCTGAACTTCATTCTTCCCAGTAAACGGATCAGCTCCGGATCGATACCGTGAACACCAACCTCCAGTGTCGCAGCCTCACCTTCCTCGCGAATCATTGACTCAACTTCCTTCTGAGCCTTAATGACAGTTTCCTCGATCCGTGCCGGATGAATACGGCCATCTACAATAAGCTTCTCCAAAGCAACGCGGGCAACCTCACGTCTCACTCCATCAAATGCTGATATAATAACGGCCTCCGGTGTATCATCAATGATCAGATCAACACCAGTCAACTGTTCTAATGTACGGATATTACGACCTTCACGACCGATGATCCTTCCCTTCATTTCATCGTTTGGCAACTGGACAACAGAGATCGTAGTTTCTGCCGCATGATCAGCCGCACACCGCTGAATTGCATTTACCACGTAATCCTTTGCTCTCTTATCCGCTTCTTCCTTTGCCTTACGATCCAGTTCTTTCACAAGAACTGCAGTTTCATGTTTTACGTCCTCTTCAACAGATTTTAAAAGATATTCTTTCGCTTGTTCAGAAGTCAAACCGGAAATCTCCTCAAGCTTATGCAGATTCTCTGCCTTGGCATTTTCCAACTCTTCCTTGAGGGCATCAAGACTTGCATCCTTCTTATTGAGGGCTGCCTCTTTTCTTTCCAGTTGTCCTGATTTTTTATCCAGAGATTCCTCTTTCGACAATACTCGTTCTTCATAT
This sequence comes from uncultured Clostridium sp., assembly GCA_900553925.1. GTDB lineage: Bacteria > Bacillota > Clostridia > Lachnospirales > Lachnospiraceae > Coprococcus_C. The sequence continues at coordinate 1,487 of USFH01000209.1, read as the reverse complement.
CGCTGAAGTTCTGCACGGCGTTCCTTGGACTCGCGTTCAATTTCATTCTTTGTCTTGATCGCTTCCTCCTTCGCCTCAAGCAATGCTTCGCGCTTTGTGGTCTCTGCATTTTTCAGAGCATCGTCAATGATCTTCTTTGCTCTGTCCTGTGCTGATCCAAGCTGCTGTTCCTCCGACTTAATATAATTGTCTACAGCGACTTTCCTGGTCACAAACGCGGTAACGATAATCCCAACCAATAGAACAACAATAGCAATAATAATATATGCTACTGGTGACATCGAATAGGACACCTCCTTATATGATTTCGTTGTATATTTTAAGCACAATACAACGATTTAATTTTATACTGTTTATAACAATCTGTCAAGCAAATTACATGTAACTGCGAAGCTCCTCTGCTTTGTCTGTCTGCTCCCATGGAAGGTTGAGTTCATCTCTTCCAAAGTGGCCGTAAGCCGCTGTCTGCTTATAGATCGGGCGGCGCAGATCAAGCATTTTGATAATGCCTGCCGGACGCAGATCAAATTTTTCACGGATAATTTCTACCAGCTTCCGGTCATCCAGTTTACCGGTTCCAAAGGTGTCTACCATGATCGATGTCGGCTGTGCAACACCGATTGCATAAGAAAGCTGAATCTCACATTTCTTTGCCAGTCCTGCTGCGACAATGTTTTTGGCAACATATCTGGCCGCATAGGCTGCAGAACGGTCTACCTTTGTGCAGTCCTTGCCGGAAAATGCCCCACCGCCATGACGGGCATATCCACCATAGGTATCAACAATGATCTTTCTGCCGGTCAGACCGCTGTCTCCATTTGGTCCACCAATCACGAAACGTCCGGTCGGATTAATAAATACCTTTGTTGTCTCGTCAATCAGTTCTGCCGGAACGATCGGATCGATCACATATTTACGGATATCCTCATGGATCTGCTCCTGTGTCACATCCTCCGCATGCTGTGTGGAAATAACAACGGCATTGATATGAACCGGCTTGCCGTCCTCGTCATATTCTACTGTAACCTGGCTCTTTCCATCCGCCCGGAGATAGGAAAGTATTCCATCCTTGCGAACCTTGGTGAGCTGCTTTGTCAGCTTATGTGCCAATGAGATTGCATATGGCATCAACTCCGGTGTCTCGTCCGTCGCATAGCCGAACATCATTCCCTGATCTCCCGCACCGATCGCCTCTAACTGCTCGTCAGACATCTCATTCTCTCTTGCTTCCAGTGCCCTATCCACACCCATGGCAATATCCGGTGACTGGGAATCCAACAGTACCTTCACACGGCATGTGTCACAGTTAAAGCCCTTCTCGTCGGCATCATATCCAATCTCACGGATCGTCTCTCTGGCAATCTTCTCATAATCCACCTTTGCCTTCGTGGTGATCTCCCCCATGATCAATACATAATCGGTAGTGATCGCAGTCTCACATGCCACACGGCTCATTGGATCCTGCTCCATCAGCGCGTCAAGCACTG
>USFH01000208.1 GCA_900553925.1 uncultured Clostridium sp. | reverse complement strand
GATGGAAGACCTGGCTGGCATCTGGAATGTTCGGTTATGTCGAAGAAATACATTGGCGATGTTATCGATATTCATGCCGGTGGTGAGGATCTGATCTTCCCGCACCATGAAAATGAGATTGCACAGAGTGAGGCAGCCAATGATACCGAGTTTGCACGTTACTGGATGCACAATGGATTCCTGAAGATCAACAACGAGAAGATGTCCAAGTCACTCGGTAACTTCTTCACAGTAAGAGAGATTGGAGAAAAGTATGATCTGCAGGTGATCCGTTTCTTCATGCTTTCCGCACATTACAGAAGTCCGCTTAACTTCTCCGCAGAACTTGTGGAAAGCTCTAAGAACGGTTTAGACAGAATCCGTACGTCAGCATCGAAGGTAGAAGAGGCAATCAATAACAGCACAGTTTCCGATATGACAGAGGCAGAGACGAAGCTTGCAGAAGAAATTCCGACTTATGTAAAGCGTTTTGAGGATGCGATGGAAGATGACTTAAATACAGCGGATGCGATTTCTGTGATCTTCGAGCTTGTAAAATTCGCAAATACAAATGTGGAGGCTGGTGCAACAAGCAAGGCATTTGCACAGAAGTTGTATGATACAATGAAGCAGTTGATGGATATTCTCGGTATCGATATCAAGGAGCAGGAGGTTCTTCTGGATGAGGAGATTGAGAATCTGATCGAGGAACGCCAGGCTGCGAGAAAGGCAAAGAACTTTGCGAGAGCAGATGAGATCCGTGATCTGCTTACAGAGAAGGGAATTATTCTGGAGGATACCAGAGAAGGTGTAAGATGGAAGAGAGCGTAAAGACCGAACAGGTAAATGCATATCAGTATTCGCCGCTTGCGCTTGCGTATATGGGTGACAGTATATTGGATCTGCTGGTGAAGAAATATTTCGTCACACATTCCAATATGCAGCCGCATAAGTATCATGTGGAGGTCAGCAAAATCGTAAAGGCGGTGAATCAGGCGGATTATATCGACCGGATCATGGAAGAACTGTCTGAAGATGAGCTCGATGTCTACAAGCGTGGAAGAAATACAAATACCCATTCCAAGGCGAAGAATGCGACGATGGGACAGTACCGTAAAGCGACCGGTTTAGAGGCGCTGTATGGATATCTGTATCTGAAGGGAGATATGGACCGGCTGCAATATTTTGTGGATGGTATGATCCGGCAGTATCTTGAGAGTAAAGAATCATAAGTATGATGAAGGAAAACAAAGATGAGTGAGAATAAGAATATCATAAATGAACAGGAACAAAAGGACGACGATCATCTGATCGAAGGCAGAAATGCTGTGTTAGAGGCGTTTCGCGCCGGAAAGACGATCGACAAGCTGTATATTCAGGAGGGCTTGCGTGATGGCGTAATTTCCTCGATTTTACGCGATGCCAAGAAACGGGATGTGATCGTCAACTTCGTGAGCAAAGAAAAGCTCGACCAGATGTCTCCGGACCGCAAGCATCAGGGAGTGATGGCGATTACAGCGGCATTTTCCTATGCGGAAGTGGATGATATATTAGAGAAGGCTAAGGAAAAGGGCGAGGATCCGTTTATCTTTATCTTAGATGAGATTGAGGATCCACATAACTTAGGTGCAATTATCCGTACCGCGAATCTGTGTGGTGCGCATGGCGTGATCATTCCGAAGCGCCGGGCAGTGGGACTTACCGCGACCGTTGTCAAGGCTTCGGCAGGGGCAATCCATTATACACCGGTTGCAAAGGTGACGAATATCGCCAAGACAATCGAAGAATTGAAGGAAAAAGGATTGTGGTTTGCCTGCGCTGATATGGGCGGTGAGGTGATGTACCGTGCAAACCTGACGGGACCAATCGGTCTTGTAATCGGGAATGAAGGAAGCGGTGTGAGCCGCCTTGTCAAAGAAAAATGTGATTATGTTGTATCCATTCCGATGAAGGGAGACATAGATTCCCTGAATGCATCGGTTGCAGCCGGCGTGCTTGCGTATGAGGTTGTGCGGCAGAGAATGCAGTAGAAACAGCATTGTACGGCAGGAAAGAATAAGCATGGACATGGGGAGAAAAGTTTGGATTATTCAAAGCTTGAAGATAATGAAATTATAGAACGGATTCATAAGCATGATGACGATGCGGTGGAGTATCTGCTCAAAAAATACGGATACCTTGTCAAACGGGAGGTTCGGACCGTGTATCTGATTGGTGCCGAGATGGATGATCTGTCACAGGAGGGGATGATCGGACTTTTTAAAGCAATGCGTGATTATCAGCCGGAAAAGGAAGCGTCGTTTGCAACCTTTGCAACCATCTGTATCCGCAGACAGATTCAGAATGCAATCACGAATTCCAACCGCAAGAAGCATGGACCGCTCAATTCGTATGTTTCACTCTATATGAACTCGGAACAGGATGACCGTTTTATGCTTGAGGAACGCATTGCGGAGAACGGACAGGCAGATCCGGAGCATGTGGTAATTGCAAGGGAACAACAACAGGACCGGGCTGAACGGATTCGTCGTGAACTGAGTAAATTAGAACAGCAGGTGCTGATCTTGTATCTGCAGGGACTCTCCTATGAAACAATTGCGGAAAAGCTTGGAAAAACTGAAAAAGCAGTAGATAATGCACTGCAACGGATTCGGGGAAAATTGTCCAAGAAATAATATTGATACTTGACAGAATATTATAAATAAAGTATTATCTCATTTGTGCTTTGTATAAAGCAGGCTGGTATGGCTCAGTCGGTAGAGCGTCGCATTGGTAGTGCGGAGGTCACGGGTTCGATTCCCGTTACCAGCTTATATAATACGGGAATTCTTTGAATAGGGATTCCCGTTATTTTTTTACTTATTATACATATCTTTAATATCCGAAAATTCTGTGAAAAATCGCACAATTTGCCAAAAAAATACTGCAACCACCAATATATTGTGCTATACTACTTTCGTGTATCTA
>USFH01000207.1 GCA_900553925.1 uncultured Clostridium sp. | reverse complement strand
TATGGTGCCCTTGCGATCCGGAATAATTGGTATTTATCGGAATTTTATGTATATAATCGGGATATGGTTCTTACGATTGAACATTATTTTCATATTTTGTTTATTGCGGCACTGATATTTGTTGTGCTTTTTATATTCTGGAAGAATTATAACAAACGTAAATATGGCAGGCTGCATAGACGAAGATTTCGTCCCCCAGTTACGAATGATGAGATTGAGGAAACATTTCATCTTGATGCGAATCTGGTTCATGCAATGCAGGAACGGCGTATGATTGTTTTGGAACATAATATAATTCCGGATGATCTGGGTATGGGGCGAGAGAAACACAAAAAGGAGAAGGAACATGCAGAAGACAAGAATTTTAATCGTAGAAGATGAGACAGCAATCGCGAAAATGATTGCAATGAATCTCCGCGTGGCAAATTACGATGCGGTAATCTATGAAGATGGTGCAGAAGCGGCAAAGGGCTTAGAGCAGGATCATGCATACGATCTTGCGTTGTTAGATGTGATGGTTCCGGGCATGGATGGATTCACATTACTTCCAATCGTGCGGGAGTATGGAATTCCGGTTATCTTCCTGACAGCGAAGGATGATCTTGCGTCGAAGATCCAGGGCTTAAAAGGCGGTGCGGAAGATTATATTGTAAAGCCATTCGAAGTACTGGAGCTTCTGGTACGGATTGAGAAGGTGCTTGCTCGTACAAAGCCGGAAGAGCATACATTATCGGTGCTGAATCTGGAGATTGACTTCGAACAGCATACAGTCCGGCAGGATGGCAAAGAAGTATCACTAAAACCGATGGAATTTGAACTTCTGGCAGTACTTGCCAGGAACAAAAACCGTGCGATATCCAGGGAGAATCTGCTTCGCATGGTCTGGGGCGTCGAATATGTGGGCGAGACACGTACCGTAGATGTTCATATCGGACAGCTTCGGAAGAAACTGAATCTGGCAGATCATATTAAGACTGTATCAAAGCTCGGATACAGATTGGAGGAGTAAGTTGAAACTTCAAACATGGATTACATGGCTTTGCTGTACGGCAGTTTTTGTTGCGACACTTGTGGTTGATTTGTTTGTATGGAACGCGGAACATCGGAATATGCAAAAGGAAGCACAGACCAAAGCATTAAGTGAAACCTATAATCTGATCAATGCCTATGCAATGGAATTTAATATGAAAGATGGATCTTTACGATCAGAAGATCAGATTCTTGATTCTAGATTACAGTATTTTTTTAAAACATATCAGGATGAATATGCCATTTGTATGCGATTTGGAGAATCGAAGAATGGAGAGTATCGCGTCACACCGGAACATGCATATTTTGTGTATAATCATACGGTTTTTACAGCGGAGTATCTGTTGTCGCTGGAATTTCATCAATTCCAGAATTCGGATTTTTTCTATACCGAAATCCAATATAATGGAGCAAAGTATTTGATTTATTATTATTCAACATCTGGATATATAAATCTCTACCATGTTACCAGTATTAAGTATGTTGGCCAAAGAATGCAGAATCTGGCTATTTATATGGCAATCATCACATTTTTTGTACTCCTTGTAATGGCGGGGATTATATCTGTGATTCTTAAGCACAGCCTTCGGTCTTTGAAGGAGTTGAATGAGACAGCATCTGATATTGCAAAGGGAAATTATGATAAACGTGTGAATGTCAGAGGAAAAAATGAGATTGCGGCACTTGGCACAACATTTAACCAGATGGCGGAAGCTGTCGAGACACGTACAAAGTCATTGGAGGAATCGGAACGGCAGAAGACGCTTTTCATGGGGAATCTGACACACGAGTTAAAAACACCGTTAGCAGCGATATCCGGTTATGCACAGACATTATTGACGGTACGTCTGGACGAGGAAGATGAGCAGGAAGCTCTTACCTATATTGATGAGGAATGCAAACGTCTGGAGCGATTATCGAAGAAGATGCTGAGGCTGCTGGAATTGGATACCGAACAGAAACTGGAGCTGCATGAAATACCGGTAAAACAGCTTTTTGAGCGAACAAAACGGTTATGCCGGAAGCTACTAGAGACAAAAGGTGTCACGATTCAGTATGAGGAACACGGTGAGTGTTTCCTGGTGGAGGAAGATCTGATGACCGAAGTGCTTGTGAATCTCGTGGATAACGCCAATAAGGCAAGCAAGCAGGGTGATACGATCCGGTTGATTGCGAATGATCATCAGATTCTGGTGCAGGATACAGGATGCGGAATTCCGGAAGAGGAGCAAAAGAAGATTTTGGAGCCTTTTTATATGATTGACAAATCGCGCAGCCGGAAAAACGGAGGTGCCGGGCTGGGATTGGCGCTTACGGCATTGATCTTGAAACGGCATGATGTGACACTGGCAATTGAGAGTGAAGAAGGAAAAGGCACAACGATGATTCTGAAATTTCCGGTGGGCTAGTTCGGGTGAGATGGCAATAATATTTTGCTATGTCGTACCTGTAGTATGCATGAGCATAATTCTAATATATGATATTGGTAATTGGTTGAATAAATGGCATATTGGGAGGCTTCCTCCGGATATGCCATTTTTTATGAATTTACAATTTGTTTAAATAATGATGAATACTCGATGTGGTATGAAGTGTTAACATAACATCAACATACAGGAAAAATATATTTATCGTGCTTGGAAATCCAGATAAATATCATTAAAAACCAAAACTAAAATTAAGCAGAAAGGAATAACAACCATGAGAAAATATAAACGCATTGCAGGAATTGCCCTTGCAGCCACACTTACCGCATCGTTATTTGCGGGGTGCCAGAAGAGTCCGGAGAAAGAAATCGTATCGAATAAAGACATGGATAATATGATTGAACAGGCGCAGGATACACAGGCGTCAACAACCGAGGTTGCGGAGGTTGCCAAGGATTATGATACCTATCAGGCAGATATTAAGGATGATAACCTGCATGTGACGGTACACGCGTATGCACAGGT
>USFH01000206.1 GCA_900553925.1 uncultured Clostridium sp. | reverse complement strand
CGGTTCCGGTCGATTCGGTAAGTACATCATTCAGAAGCTGTAATGCCTGCTGTACAAGATTATTCAGTGATTCATCAATCAACAGATCCACTGACGTTGCATCATTCACCTGAAGAATAAAGTCCTGCATTGCTGTGGGATCAAGCAGATCCTGAATCAAAACACCTGTTGTCTGCAACAGATTTTCCAGCGTCTCATCATCCACATTCAGAAGCTTTTTCAATTTGACGGAAAGAAGCTGCGCCTTTAAATCAATTTCATCTGTTTCCTGTGGTGTTTCACTTTGATTTGTTTTTTCTCCACTGACATGTGTTGCCTCTGGCTTGACATCCGTTTTTGTATACTTGTTCAAATCCGTCTGTTTTTTGCCATCGGATACATTCGTATCTGCCCGTTTTACCACATCTGCATCTTTCTTTGTCAACGTATCGTCCGCAGCCTTCGTGATGGTGTCCGGATTGGCAGAAGTCAGATTCATCAGATCTGCAAACATACCGGACGCCTTATCTTTTGACTTTAATTTGTCCGCCGCATTGCCCGTCTGGCTCATATCGACTTTTCCGATTCCACCCGATTGAATACTAACAATCATATGTGCTCCTCCTTATTTTATTAGAGTCATACAATCCCGGTTCTAAATCCTACGGTAGAAGTTTCTTCGTTACTGCTGCAGCAAAATCAGGATCCATCGCCGCAAGCACCTCTCCTCTGGAGTCATCACTCATATTGTTCATAATAAGAGCAACCGTATCGAGATCATTTCCCATCGTCTCAAGAATCTTTGCAGCTTCCGCTGCTTTCATACTCTCATAAGACTGAGCCATCTTCTTGATATCATCATCCACCTGTTCCTGCTGTAATATATCCTGATAGATGGATGCTGCCGACTCAGAATCGATCTCATTGTACCACTCTTTATATGTATCGGTATCCGGAGCCGATTCTCCATAGACTATTTCGTCATAAAATTTCTTTTTTTCGTCTTCAAAGTCACTTTGATCTTTGGCAATGGATGATAAACGGTCTACTTCCGCCTGCAATTCGGTCACTTTATCATTTAATTCCGATATTTCTGCATCCTTGCTTCCGATTGCTGCATCCTGCTCTGCAATATGATTTAAAGCTTCCTGCAGATTGTCATATGGATAATCACTTTCAATCGCCGTTTCTTCATCTGAGGCATCCGGCAGAATCTTATTGATAACCGGTATATCCTTCAACACCGGGCGAAGCACTTTACTTCCAAATCCACCAACATCACATTTGATCAGCAGGCACATCACACTCAGCCAGGTAATCACAATCATGATTCCAAGCAATATTCCGATTCCTTTGTTGTTGCCAGACCCCTCTGGACGCTCTTTTTTCTTCTTAGCCATTCTTGTTTACCTCTTTCTCTGCATTTGTAAACTGATAACCGGCAACCTCATCCGTTTCTCTTTTTTCTGTTGCATTTAATTCCTGTTTGAATTCGTCAAACTTCTTTTCTTTCAGCTTCTCATGCATCTTCCGCTCCTGCATCTCATGTGCCATCTTCTGTCTGGCAAGCTCAAGTTCCTTGCTTTTCTGACGGACAGCAGCAGACTGCTCATCAATCAATATGTCCATAATATCCATACTGTTTGCATTTTCCTCTATCTTCAGAAAATCAAGTTTTCCCTGTATCGATGCCTGATACGCCTCATAATAGCTCTGCTTTCGGTCCTTGAGCTTCGCAAGCTTCTCTTCTTCTTCTGCAAGCGCCCGCCGTGCTTCCGCATATTCCTGCTTTGCGGATTCTTCCAGTTTGTACTTAATATTCAGAATATTCTGCATCCGATAGATAAATTTCGCCATATGTTAATCGTCCCACATTTTTGTTATTCAAAAATCGCGTATAGCTGCTGCAGCTCATCATCAAATAAAAATTTGCTGTCTACATCCTGCATCAGATATGTATTCACCTGATTAATCTTCGTAATCGCATAATCAATCTCCGGATTGGATCCGGATTTATACGCCCCGATATTGATCAGATCCTCCGCATCATTATAAGTTGCCAGCACATTTTTCAATTTGCCTGCCGCCTGTTTATGTTCCTTGGATGCAATCGCACTCATGCATCGTGAAATACTCGCCATAATATCAATCGCCGGATAATGATTTTTATGTGCCAGATTTCGTGACAATACGATATGTCCATCCAGAATACCACGGGCCGTATCCGTGATCGGTTCGTTGAAATCATCACCATCCACAAGAACTGTATAAAGCCCTGTGATCGAGCCCTGATATGTATTCCCGGCACGTTCTAAAACCTTCGGTAGTTCCGCATACACAGATGGCGGATACCCTCTTGTTACCGGAGGTTCGCCGGAAGCAAGGCCAATCTCCCGCTGTGCCATAGAAAAACGAGTCAGTGAATCCATCATCAAAAGGACATCTTTGCCCTGATCCCGGAAATATTCCGCAATTGCTGTTGCGGTTTTAGCTGCCTTATTACGAATAAGCGCCGGCTTATCCGAGGTTGCTATTACAAGCACGGAACGTTTCAATCCTTCTTCGCCAAGATCACGCTCTATGAATTCGCCTACCTCACGGCCACGCTCACCGATCAGCGCGATCACATTGATATCCGCCTTCGTATTCCGGGCAAACATACCAAGCAGGGTACTTTTTCCAACACCGCTTCCCGCGAAGATCCCGATACGCTGCCCTTTGCCAATCGTCAGAAGTCCATCAACTGCTTTTACACCAAGGGGCAGCACTTCATCAATCAACTTTCGTTTGAGCGGATCCGGCGGCGGAGCATCGATCGGATATGTCTGTTCTGTTACTAATTTACTCCCATCCATCGGCCGGCCGATTCCATCTAACACTTTCCCGAGCAGATTATCTCCAACCGGAACCTGAAGCACATCTCCCGTATTGCGCACGGTAGCTCCAAGTCCGATTCCATCTACCGAATCATATGGCATAAGAAGCACCTTATTCTCACGGAAA
>USFH01000205.1 GCA_900553925.1 uncultured Clostridium sp. | reverse complement strand
ATCCGGACCGGGAGGGATTGAAGGAGACTCCCGACCGGGTTGCCCGCATGTATGAGGAAGTATTTGAAGGAATGAATTACACGAACGATGAGATTGCGGAGATGTTTAACAAGTCGTTCGAGCGTCCGGGTAAGGACACGAGCGATATGGTGTTAGTCAAGGATATTGAAGTGTTCAGCTACTGTGAGCATCATATGGCACTTATGTATGACATGCACGTGTCAGTTGCATATATTCCGAAGGGAAAGGTGCTTGGGTTAAGTAAGATTGCGAGGATTGCGGATATGGTCGCAAAACGCTTACAGCTGCAGGAAAGAATCGGGACGGATATCGCATATATTATGAGTAAAGTGACCGGAAGCGAAGATGTCGCAGTCGTGATCGAGGGAAGTCATAGCTGCATGACAGCCAGAGGTATCCGGAATGCAAGTGCGAAGACATTTACGACGACATTTACTGGCGAATTTGAGAGAAATGAGACATTGCAGAACAAACTGATGATGTTGCTGCGGTAGAAGTTAAAACAGAGATAAAAACACAGAATATGAAGGAGTGATTATTATGCAGCACAAGAAGAACAAAGAAGCAGCTGTAGTTGTATTCAGCGGAGGACAGGACAGCACAACCTGTCTGTTATATGCGAAGAAGCATTATAAGAAGGTGTATGCTGTATCGTTTGATTATCACCAGAGACATGTGGCAGAGCTTGATGCGGCAAAGGAAATCTGTGAGAAGCTCGACGTGGAGCAGACAATCATGGACATGACACTGTTAAATCAGCTTGCACCGAATTCCCTGACTAGGGATGATATGCAGGTGGATAGCGATGCACCGGCAGAGGGTACGCCAAATACATTTGTCGATGGAAGAAATATGTTGTTCCTGACATTTGCGGCTGTGTTCGCAAAGCAAAAAGGGGTAACGGATATCCTGACGGGTGTATCCCAGAGTGATTTCTCGGGTTACCCGGATTGCAGAGATGAGTTTATTAAATCTTTGAATGTATCTCTGAATCTGGCAATGGATTATGAGTTTGACATTATCACGCCTCTGATGTGGATTGACAAAGAAGAGACATGGGAACTCGCGGATAAGCTTGGCGGATTTGATTTGGTTCGCAATATGACATTAACATGTTATAATGGAATCAAGGGCGACGGCTGTGGCAACTGCCCGGCATGCAAGCTCCGGAAAAAGGGCTTGGATGCATATCTGGCAAGAAGATAAATAAAGCACGCAGCTACGTGTGCAGGTCATCAGGCTATCGCGTGGTGACATATGAGAAGATAATGGAGGGAAGCCATGAAACGCTTATTATTTATTATCAATCCGAAAGCTGGGCGAACGGCAATCAGAAATGATTTGTTTGAGATTATCATGGTATTTTCACAGGCAGGATACGAGGTTGTGACTTATCCGACACAGGGACCGGAAGATGCAGAGCGCAAGGTACGTGTGGACGGCGCGGATTATGACCTGATCGTGTGCGCGGGCGGCGATGGCACGCTTGACAACACCGTATGCGGGTATTCCAAGATGGGGCTTAAGAAAGTGCCGCTTGGTTATATTCCGGTTGGAACTACGAATGATTTTGCACGAAGCCTTCGTATCTCAAGAAAACCAATTGAAGCAGCAAATCAGATCGTAGATGGAAAATGTACCAAGATAGACGTCGGACAGTTCGCAGAGAAGTCGTTCATCTATATTGCGGCATTCGGTATCTTTACTGACGTGTCCTACAGCACGAACCAGTCATTGAAGAAGGCAATCGGACATTCGGCATATATTATTGAAGGAATTAAAAATATCGGAAATTACAAAGGCTTTAATCTGACGGCACAGTTTGACGAGAAGACAATCACTGGAAAATATCTATATGGTATGGTAACAAATACCCTTTCGGTCGGTGGATTCAAGTTGAGAGGAGCCAAGCATGTAGTGTTGGATGACGGAAAGTTTGATTGTCTCTTTATCAAGATGCCATCAACACCGGCGGAGATGCAGCAGATCATCCGTGGGCTTCTGCAAAATGAAGTCGAGAGAAATGAGATGTTCTTTGAATGCAAGGCGTCCCGTGTCGTTGTAGATGGAGAACAGGAGATTGCATGGACACTGGATGGAGAGTTTGGCGGAAGCCTGAAGCATGTGGAGATTCAGAACAAGCAGCAGGCACTTGATATTATGTTGCCGCAGATTAATATCGAGGAGATGGCACATCAGCCAAGGGATGATGAGCCAGATGAAACGATGTGGGAGAACCGAGGCGGGGAGACGGATTATACGGAAGATGATGTTGATCTCGAAGACCTGTACAGCCGGTATGCACTGCATTATTCAGACAAAACTGCAGAAGCAGAACCCCAGGATGATAAGAAAAGCCAGGATGAAACAGAGTGATGATTGCATTGATGCGTCAATTCTTTACAAGTAAGAAAAAAAAGAATATAATAAGAATAATGCACACATGCATAATAAAACGATGAAGATAAATTCAGACACCTGAATTGAAAGGGGAAAATATGGGAAAGTATTTCGGAACAGACGGATTCCGCGGTGAGGCAAATGTTGACCTGACAGTGGAGCATGCGTACAAGGTCGGAAGATATCTCGGATATTATTTTGGTAAGGAGAAGCAGGGGGATGACCGGGCAAGGATCGTCATCGGCAAAGATACGAGACGTTCGAGCTATATGTTTGAGTATTCCCTGGCAGCGGGACTCACAGCGTCCGGAGCGGACACTTATCTCTTACATGTGACGACAACTCCGAGCGTGTCCCATGTGATCCGCACGGAAGATTTCGACTGCGGGATCATGATCTCTGCCAGCCATAACCCTTATTATGATAATGGCATTAAGCTGATCAATGGTCAAGGCGAGAAGATGGATGAAGAAACCATCCTTAAAGTCGAAGATTATATTGATGGAAAGATTGAGGTCCCAATGGCAGTAAGAGACCAGATTGGATGTACGGTTGATTATTCGGCAGGAAGAAATCGTTACATCGGATATTTGATTTCTCTTGCAACACGTTCT
>USFH01000204.1 GCA_900553925.1 uncultured Clostridium sp. | reverse complement strand
TGGAACACGCCGGCACTTAATGAACGGCAAACGTGTTTGACGTGAATTTAGTGTCCGCTGCGTGTGGAAGTGAGCGAGAGCGCGTCTGCGTAGAATGTGTAGTGTACGCAACTCGAAAAGAAAACATAGATGTTGGAATAACCATAAAAGAAAAGGAGAATAAAATTATGAGAGAGTTTAGTTATGTAATCACAGATGCACAGGGGATTCACGCAAGACCGGCCGGACAGCTTGTAAAGCTTGCAGCCGCTTATCCATGCAAGGTAACTATCGCAAAGGACGGAAGAAGCGTTGACGCAAAGCGTATCATGGGTGTCATGAGCCTTGGCGCAAAGCAGGGACAGGAAGTGATCCTGCAGGCAGACGGTGAGCAGGAAGATGAGGCAATCGCAGCACTCTCTACATTTATGAACGAGAATCTGTAATTGATGTACGAAGAAAGGGATGGTCTTATACAGCCGGGTGAGAGTATGCAGGAATTAAAAGGAAAAAGTGTATTTGGCGGAATTGCAATCGGTCGGATCTCCGTATATAACAAGGATGAAAGTACTGTCAAACGTGTAAAGATCGAGGACACAGCCGCAGAAGTAAAGCGATTTGAAGAGGCAAAGGAAACTGCGAAGGAGCAGTTGCAGGCACTCTACGAGAAAGCACTGGTGGAAGTCGGAGAAGTCAATGCGATGATATTCGACGTACATCAGATGATGTTGGATGATCTTGATTATGTGGAAGCAATCACGCACATGATCGAGAATCAGGGAATCAATGCCGAGTATGCGGTTGCAACGACTGGTGATAATTTCTCGAACATGTTCGCGGCGATGGACGATGATTATATGAAGGCACGCGCCGCGGATGTAAAAGATATTTCCAACCGCGTTGTGAAGATTCTGCAGGGAAAGAAAGATAGTGTATTAGATGGTGATGAACCGGTGATCCTCTTAGCAGATGATCTGGCACCGAGTGAGACGGTACAGCTCGATAAGTCGAAGGTGCTTGCGTTTGTAACAAGACATGGTTCAACGAATTCCCATACAGCGATTCTGGCGAGGACGATGAATATTCCGGCACTGATCGGTGTGAAATTCGAGGAAAATGTCGACGGCAAATTCGCAATTGTCGATGGTTACAATGGCAGAGTCTATGTAGAGCCAACCGATGATGTTGTGAAAGAATACGAGAGTAAGAAGCAGGAAGCCGAAGAGAAGAAACGCTTGCTGCAGGAATTGAAGGGCAAGGAAAATATCACACTCGATGGAAAGAAAATCAAGCTGTATGCGAATATCGGCGGTGTTGCGGATGTTGCTTCTGCTCTGCAGAATGATGCAGAGGGCATCGGGCTTTTCCGAAGCGAGTTCCTGTATTTAGAAAGCGATACATTTCCAACAGAAGAAGAACAGTTTCAGGCATATAAAACCGTTGCGGAGAATATGGCAGGCAAGAAAGTCATTATCCGTACACTGGATATCGGTGCCGACAAACAGGTGGATTATTTCAATCTGGATAAAGAAGATAATCCGGCGATGGGCTACCGTGCAATCCGTATCTGCCTGACACAGCCGGAGATATTCAAGACACAGCTTCGCGCAATCTTCCGTGCAAGCTATTACGGAAATATCGGCATCATGTATCCGATGATTATTTCCGTATCAGAGGTGCAGAGGATTCATGCGATCGTTGACGAAGTGAAAGCAGAGTTAGATGCGCAGGGACTTCCGTTCGGAGATGTCGAGCAGGGTATCATGATTGAGACGCCGGCCGCTGTGATGATGAGTGCAGAGCTTGCGAAAGAAGTTGATTTTTTCAGTATCGGAACGAACGATCTGACACAGTATACGCTTGCAATCGACCGTCAGAATCCGAAGCTGGATGATTTTTACGATTCCCATCATCCTGCAATCTTACGTATGATTCAGATGGTAATCGAAAATGGACATAAGGAAGGCTGCTGGGTCGGAATCTGCGGCGAGCTTGGTGCCGATACAACTCTCACAGAAACCTTCCTGAAGATGGGAATTGATGAGCTTTCGGTATCGCCATCCATGATATTCCCGGTAAGGGATAAGATCCGCAGCACGGATACAACCAAATAAAAAGCAATTGTATATTTTAGGGCAATCAACGTAAGCTATATCTTTTGACTCAGAAGCTCATTGCCTGCAAATATTGATAAAATCGCAAGGTGTAAGGACTGATCCTTATATGCCTTGCGATTTTTCGTTTGTACAAGTGTAGGTATCTGTGGTAGAATGGGCGTGGCAATGTAAATGAATAAAGCGTGCGTAAACCATCACGCTTCGTGTGGCAACATTAAATATGACAAGAAGGTTATAACATGTCAGAAACAGACAAATTACAGGAAAAACAAAGACTTCCCATCGGATTTATGGATTCGGGGCTTGGCGGGTTAAGCGTCCTGCGCGAAGCCATAAAATTGATGCCGAAGGAAGATTTTATATATTATGGAGATTCCCTGCATGCACCCTATGGTGTAAAGCCACAGGCAGAAATCCGGGATTTGACATTTGCAGTGGTAGAAAAACTGCTGGATATGGGAATCAAAGGATTGGCAGTTGCCTGCAACACAGCGACAAGTGCAGCTGTGCGTCTGCTGCGAAATACATATCCGGAGCTTCCAATCGTGGGAATCGAACCAGCCGTGAAACCAGCCGTGACGGAAAGTCATGGAGGCAGAATCTTAGTGATGGCAACCCCGATGACACTCAAACAGGAGAAGTTTCAGAACCTTTTGGCAAAGTATCGGGAGCAGGCAGACATCGTTCCCGTCCAATGCGACGGATTGATGGAGTTCGTCGAGCATGGCGATCTGGATGGACAGGAATTGGACGATTATTTCGCAGAAAAGCTATCACCAGTCCTGACCGACGACACAGAATCCATCGTTCTTGGCTGTACGCACTATCCGTTCCTGAAGAAAGAACTCCGCCATTTCCTTGGGGACCGTGACATCCATCTGATCGATGGCAGCCTTGGAACCTCCCGCGAACTCATGCGCCGCCTCAAAGTACAAGGACTGCTGCGCACTGACGACCACAAAGGCAAGGTGCAGATTATGAATTCATCCGG
>USFH01000203.1 GCA_900553925.1 uncultured Clostridium sp. | reverse complement strand
TGCCCCGGCTGCCCCATCATTGGCTGTGGTTGTGGCACAGGCTGTGGCTGTGGTACGGGCTGCGGTGCAGGTTGTGGCTGCGGTGCAGGTTGTGGTGCGGGCTGCGGTTTCTCCTTCTCCGATTCCCCGCTGAATCTCTTATACAATTCCTTCGCAAATTCAATCGGATATAACTGCATAATTGTACTGTCTACAAGTTCGCCGATTGTCATACGGAAGGTAACCCGCACAAAATCTTTATTCAAAAAATCACTGGCTTTGGCTGAATCAACTTCACCCGCCATATCTACAAGCTCAGCGTCCGGTGGACTGATATCAATCTTACAATTCAGCATGGATGATAATGACGTCGCAGAACTTCCCATCATCTGGTTCATTGCTTCACAGATTGCAGAAAAATGCAGATCTGTAAGTTCCGGAGCCGGATTCAGTCCGTCACCGCCCATCATTAAATCTGTAATGATTTTTACATCATCTTCCTTGAGTATCAAAACATTGTTTCCATCAATGCCTTCTTTGTAAAGAATATTAATAAACACGCATGGTTTTGCATAATCAGCGGTGAGCTTGTCCCAGTTTGTGACCTCTACAACCGGTGTCGTAATAACGACCTTCTGGTTTACGAGGGAATACAAGGTTGTCGCCGCAGTTCCCATACAGATATTGGAGATTTCACCGATTGCATCCTTCTCTTCCGGAGAAAGGACCGAAGCTCCATCTGACTGAGTAGAGGAAGAACCTGCATTCATATTTCCAAGCAAAGCGTTGATCTCTTCCTGAGATAACATTCCGTCCATGTTCTTTTATTCCTCCTCTCTGATTATTTCAGTAATTTTCACTGCATAGTCATCATTAAATGACCCCGGCAGTGCTTTGAATTTTACTATATTTCCTACATAAATATCAAGCTCGTCTTCTACCTTATGGTTCAGCTTGATCACATCTCCCACCTGAAGATTAATAAAATCCATGACAGTGAGGGAGCTTTTCCCAAGTTCCGCCGATACCGGAATCAATGCCCGGTTGATTGCGGTTTCAATCACATCCGCATAACTTGTCTCATCCCGATCCTGCATCGTAGAAAACCAATACTTTGTATTGAGTTTATCCATGACACTTTCCAACGTCAGATAAGGCAGACAGATATTCATCAATCCTTCAACCCCACCGATATTGATATTCACAGTCACAATCGCAATCATCTCTGATGGCGATATGATCTGTGCAAACTGTGGGTTTGTTTCGATTCGCTCCAGATATGGATGAATCTCAACAACATTCGCCCATGGTTCACGCAAAAGATCGATCAATATAGTAAATATCTTCTCTAAGATTGATAATTCAATCTCCGAAAATTCACGTTTTTTTTCAAGCGGTTCCCCTGTGCCGCCAAGCAGACGGTCAATAATGGAATACCCAAGATTCGTTGCAATTTCTATGATAATATTTCCGGTAAGCGGAGCCATATTTACCACTCCGAGCAAAACCGGATTGGACAAAGCATTCGAGAACTCCGAATAGGTTACCGCCTCGGAATTCATCACCTCAATCTGCACATTTTTGCGCAGATACGCAGGCAGATTACTGCTCAGCAATCGTCCATAATGTTCAAATATAATCTCTAATGTACGTAGATGCTCTTTGGAGAATTTTGCCGGTCTCGAGAAATCATACTCTTTAACCTTCACGCTTTTTGTTTCTGTAAAATCTTCCGCATCAAGCTCTCCAGTTGATAATTGCTTCAAGAGCGCATCTATTTCATTTTGGGAGAGTACATCAGCCACGCTCTCTCACCTCCTGGCAATAATCTACTGTGCTACCCAGTTATAGAAGCTGACAGAATAAATACATTCCGTATTAAAAGTTTCACGAAGCTGTTTTAAAAGCTCGTCTTTGATCTTGTTGGTTGTCGTCTCTCCATCGATAACCTCTGCATATGTATAGCTGCCAATAATATTCCGGGTCATATCATATACCATATCTTTGGATGCTTCAATATTGGCAGATACTTTCGAATAATCGCTTGCAGTCTTATCCATATTGATTGTCAATCCATACTGGACAACATGCAGATCTCCGCTTCCATCGTTCTTCAGATTGATTGGATTTCCCTGTTCTAACTGGAAATGTGCCAGATCGCTCACATCAAATACACCATCATCCTTTGTCTGGGACGCAATCTCTATATCAAGCACAGACGCAATATCCGTAATCAATTTATTTGTCTTCGTTGTGGATGGCATAAATACAAAAACGAGCAAAATATTGAATATAAGATTGATAATACTGATAGCTAATATAACTACTGTTATGAGATTTTTCTTCATGTTGCATACTCCTTAATTGTTTGAATTCTGCTTGTTGTAGATCTTGATCGTAACACGACGGTTTTTCGCTCGTCCCTCAGCAGTTTCATTCGAAGCCACCGGCCGGCTGTCACCATATCCTGCAATCTTAATATTACTGTCAATAAAATGTTCCTGTGATATTACATATTCGTACACACTTCTTGCACGTTCCGCTGAAAGAGAACGATTATCCGCGTATTTCGAACTTGAAATAGGAACGTTGTCTGTATGACCTTCTATTTCTATCACATTATATTTATATTTGACAAGAATCTGTGCAATCTTCTGCAGGAACAGCTTGGAATTATTCTTAACCTCCGCAGCTCCTGAATCAAAAAGGATGGAACCGTTCAGATCAAGTTCCACATATTGAGAATTATAATCCATAATAATCTGATCATCAATCGCATAGGTCTCTGCCATCTGCATCATTTCATCATACATCTCCTGCGATTGTTCCTGTCCACGTTTTTTGGATGCTTCCTGCAGATCATAATCAGACAAATGCTCTGCATCTGTCGGAGATGCGCTGTTTGATTTATCTCCGGTATTCCCATCAACATTTTTCCCTGCTTCCGTAAGAACACTGTCGGTATCCGCAAGCTGCGTCATACCTCCTGACAGCATCTCCCCGGTGAGGAGTGATACGCTGCCTTCATTGATCACACTGAACGACAGATTATCAAATGATGCGGCAATCTTTTGGATTTTGCCTTCATCCATTGTAGAACTTGCAAAAAGTAATATGAAGAAGCAGAGTAACAGGTTCATCAGATCACTGAATGTGGACATCCATGCCGGTGATCC
>USFH01000202.1 GCA_900553925.1 uncultured Clostridium sp. | reverse complement strand
GCAAAGCGTTTTGGAGGAGGTGTCTGCTTTGAAGCTAAGAATTAAATACACGAAGCTTGGAAGCCTCCGGTTTATCGGACATCTCGATATTATGCGGTTCTTCCAGAAGGCAATCCGGCGGGCGAAGCTGGATGTCTCATATTCCAAAGGATTTTCTCCGCATCAGATGATTTCCTTTGCGGCACCGATGCCGCTTGGTATGACATCGGAGGGCGAGTATTTCGATGGAGAGTTTGAAAGTGTGACAACAACGGAGGATATGATGACGCGTCTGAATGCGACGATGCCGCCGGAGATACAGGTGTTAGATATCATCGAGCTTCCGGATGATGCGAAGCCGTCGATGGCAATCGTAACTGCGTCTGATTATTATATTTACAAAAACGAAGAATGCGAAAACGATACGATGCCGGAGCTTTTACAGGCGTTGCCTGCATTTGCGGAAAAAGAAAAGGTCGAGATTGTCAAGAAGACAAAATCCAAAGAGGAACTGACGGATATCCGTCCGCTGATCTATGGGGTCAGGGAATATAAGGATGGCATCTATATGCTGCTTGCATCCGGAAGCAGGGATAACTTAAAGCCGGAGCTTGTCGTAGAAGCAATGTGTGAGTCGGCAGGAGTACCATTTAACCGGTATGATTACCGGATTCATCGTCTGGAGACTTATATGGGTGAGAAGGAAGAATTACAGCCGCTTTCGGCAAGTGGGACAAGATTTTGATTGATATGTTGCATGATATAATGAAGCAATTTGTGTTTACACAATGGAATAACGAAAAGCTTGGTATCCTGTTTGAGGATGGAAAAGCCATGGAGATCCGGTGTTATGAGGATAGCAGTATCCTTGGAAATGTCTATCGGGCAAGAGTTTCGAATCTGTCACCGAACATCAATGCGGCGTTCGTGGATATCAAAAAGGGCGAGAGCTGTTATCTGTCGATGGATGATTATCACGGAGAAAAGTTAAAGACCGGCGATCTGGTGACCGTGCAGGTTGTACGTGATAAGATTAAGACGAAACGCTATGCGGTGACAACCGATATCTCGCTACAGGGAGATTATGCGGTAACAACCCTTTTTGCACCGGTTGGGGTTTCTTCTAAGATTGCCGATAATGCAAGGAAGAAGGAATTGAAGAGCCTGATGCGTAACCTCCTTATAACAGAGCAGGATGCACAGCTTCAGCTTGCAGACAAAAATGCGGCGGAAATCGAACGGATAAAAAAGCTTACACTCGGTGGAATTATCCGGACGCAGGCAGAACAGGCGGAAGATACAGCCATCGAGCAGGAGATTAAAACACAGACGCGGCAGCTTTACTCAATCATGAAAAAAGCGGAATATGCGCCACAATACACCTGCCTGTATCATACCGAGGTGGAATATATCAAGGATATCCGGCGGATGCATGCATTACAGGATGTGGAGATCATAACCGACATTCCGGAGGTGGTGGAAGCAGTTCCGGAGATTTCGCTTTATACGGATGAATATACACTGACGCTTCGGTATTCGCTTGCAGGTCTGCTTGAGAAGACACTTTCAAAGAGGGCTTATTTAAAGTCCGGTGCATATCTGGTGATTGAACCGACAGAAGCGATGACGGTGATTGATGTCAACAGCGGGAAGTCAATCAAAGGCAGGAATGCGGAAGAACAGTTCTTGAAGATCAATATCGAGGCGGCAAGGGAAATCGCAAGGCAGCTCCGCCTGCGGAACATCTCCGGTATCGTGATGATTGATTTCATTAACATGAAGGAAGAAGAACACAACCGGGAGCTTATGAAGGTGCTGTCGGAATCTGTCCGTATTGATCCGGTCCGGACAACCGTGGTGGATATGACAAAACTCGGACTTGTCGAGTTGACAAGACAAAAAGGAAAACGCGCGCTGCACGAGGTGTTTTCAGATAAAAAAAGGTTAACATAAAATAATAAAATTTTATATTTTGGTGTTGACAAGCATACAATCAGATGCTAATATATACGAGTGTGCCGCACAGTGGGGTACAAGTCTGCAATCATGCAGCACCGAAACTGGCGAGTAATGATAATAGGAGGAAACCATATGTACGCAATTATAGCAACAGGCGGAAAGCAGTACAAGGTAGCTGAAGGAGATATCATTAAGGTAGAGAAGCTTAATGCTGAGGAAGGCTCAGAGGTATCATTCGACGTAGTTGCAGTGAATACTGACAAAGATGTACTTTGTGGAGATGCTTGCAAGAGCGCTTCTGTAAAGGCAACTGTTCTTGGCGAAGGTAAGGGCAAGAAGGTTGTTGTTTACAAGTACAAGAGAAAGACTGGCTATCATAAGAAGCAGGGTCACAGACAGCCGTTTACTCAGGTTAAGATTGAAGCAATCAATGCTTAATTGAAACTATGATACAGGCAGTGTTTTATATGTATCCGGATAAGACATACCGCGGATTTTCGGTAAGCGGACATGCTGGCTATGAGAACGCAGGCAGAGATATTATCTGTGCTTCGGTATCAGCGCTTGTCATCAATACAGTGAATGCTGTGGATGTACTCACAGAGAATGTGTGTGCATGTGAGCAGGATTCATCCGGAAGCATAAAATTCAAATTTTCATCGAGCAGCGATGAACAAGGACAATTATTGATCCGTGCCTTGGATATGGGACTTTCCAATATCGAGAAGGAATACGGAAAGAAGTATTTGCAAGTACACTACAAGGAGGTGTAACGACTATGTTAAGAATGGATTTACAGTTCTTTGCTCATAAGAAGGGTGTTGGTTCTACTAAGAACGGTAGAGATTCAGAGTCTAAGAGACTTGGCGCCAAGAGAGCAGACGGACAGTTTGTAAAGGCTGGTAATATTTTATTCAGACAGCGTGGAACTAAGATTCATCCTGGTGTAAACGTTGGTATCGGCGGAGACGACACATTATTTGCACTTGTA
The DNA here is from genome assembly GCA_900553925.1 of uncultured Clostridium sp. Classification (GTDB taxonomy): domain Bacteria; phylum Bacillota; class Clostridia; order Lachnospirales; family Lachnospiraceae; genus Coprococcus_C. Next base: position 226 of record USFH01000202.1, on the reverse strand, counting down.
GATGGTGTTTTACGTTTCGAGAGAAAGGGTAGAGATAAGAAGCAGGCTTCTGTATACCCTGTAGAGTCAGCTGAGTAAGAAAGCACTAGAAGAGCCGGGAGTTATATCCCGGCTTTTTCTGAATGTATGAGTTGATTTAGTAATCGTATTTATGAGGGAGGGCGTCCCATGTTTGCAGATAGAGCGAAAATATTTATAAGATCAGGAAAAGGCGGCGACGGGCATG
>USFH01000201.1 GCA_900553925.1 uncultured Clostridium sp. | reverse complement strand
TCACCGGCTCTCGCCGCCTCAATACTGGCATTTAATGCAAGCAGATTCGTCTCCTCCGCAATGGATGTGATCAGATGTGTTGCCTCACTAATCTTCATAGCTGCTTCATTCGTTGTATTCGTCTGTTCCGCAATTATGTCAATATTCTCCTCGGCACGTGCATTGACCTTCTCTAATGCCTGCAAAATGTTGGAAGCCTGCGAAGTGCATTCCTGCATCTCCTGTGCAAATGCAAGCAGCTTCTCCACCTCGTCGCTCGTCTCCTGCACCATGTTGCCCATCTCCACAACATGTTCTTCTGCACGCTGTGTCTCACCAGCCTGTGTCGTTGCACCTTCCGCAATATCATTGACCGCCTGTTCCACCTGTTCCATCGTCGTCGATGTTTCCGTGGCATCTGAGTCCAATACATTAGCAGCGTCCATGACCTGCGCGCTCTTCTCCTTGATATTCTCTACCACACCCTTCAAAGACTGTGTCAGATAGTCAAGGCTTCGTCCCATGCGTCCGATCTCATCCCTACGGTTTGCCAGTCTGGCCTGAATCTCATTCTTCGTCAGATCCATATCTCCGACCTTCACCGTCAGTTCAGAAACCTCATTCATAGGCTTGACAATAATATGCGCAAATACAGATCCGATCGTTACAACAATCAACAGCTCAAGTAATACGATAATTCCGATTTTTCCTTCTACCTTCCGGATACTGCTGAATACATCGTCATAATCGGCAGTTACCACCATGATAAAATCCTGTGTATCATTCACATAGATACCGGCATACTTGTCTGCACCCTTAAATTCATATTTAACAACTTCATTTTCAACCTTCTCACCTTTAGCAATCTTGGCAACCGCATCACTGACCGCCTTGTTCTCCACAGGCTTGCCGATCTTATCTGCCGTTGGATGATACAGCATCGTACCATCGCCGCTGACTACATATATGTAGCTGCTTTCGACACCTTCCACCTGAACGCCTGTAAGTATCGAAGCCAGATGCTCACCGGACAGCGCATCATCACCATCCGTGTCCAGCTCATTATCCAGCATAACGCCATAAGCTCTGGAAAGATCACGCATATATCCACGTGTGACTGAGCCGATCTCCTCCTTCGCAGAAGAAATAAACAGTGCGCACGCAAATCCTCCCGTTACGAAAGCAAAAAATGCCATCGCCAGTAACATCTTTAGACGCACAGAATGTAAAAATTTAACCTTTTTGTGTTCCATATACCAAAACCTCCTGTAACAAAAATACTATTCATATTTTACCACTTTTTGCGTCAGGATTCAATCATAAGAACACGAAAGACCGCAGATTCGATCCGCGGTCTTTCTATCTTTTTATGTGAATTTACTCCTTGATTGGAAGTCGTTCGTTTCCGATCACGACGAGCTCCACCTGCGAGATGTCAATCGGCATCGAAAATTCGATCACAAAGTCAATCTGTTGCCGTTCCTTGTCATAGTCTTCGGATCCACCTGCCTGAAAATCTTTTCCATCTAGATACGTTCCGTCCTTCATCTTGATCTTGATATACTCATGCAGAGAGAAATCACCGATACTTGTGAATTTCAGCATCCGCTCACTTAACGTTGCTTCCACGATTTTCGCCGAATTGCTGCAATCAAGCGTACCCGGTTCGAACTTACTTTCCTGTAATACGAATTCCAATGTCCAGTCTGCTTCCTCGATCAAAACCGTATCAGAATACAGTGCCTCCAGATCCGCCTCATCCCGGTCTGCGCATTTCGGATCGGATTTGTCAATATGTGTCGTCTCGCCATTTAAACCATCGAATTTCATCGTAAGCACATCCCCCTCCTCGAGTTCCATACTATCTGGAATCAGGTAAATGCTGTCATACATCCGCTGATTTTCTTTCAGATCACTTTCCTCTCCAAGGATCAGGGACGATGTCTCTTCCAGCTTCTGATCTCCGTAATAGAGGTCTCCTCCCCGCATCCGGAAATCCACATCATACGTTTCTGCGTCATAATCCGGATATGTCACAGTCCAGATTACATCCACCATATCGCCTGTCGTAACTGCCTTCTCAATCTCAAATGTAAGTTTCGTCTTAGCATTTGTGATAACTTTCAATCCATTTGCGTAATCTTCTTCGATATATTCCTGATCTACATACTGCTCCGGCACCTTCTTCTGATCATTATGGAAGATTTTATCCAGCAAGCCTTCTGAGTTTGCGTAAGCAATTCCCCCGGATAATACCACTCCTCCGATCAGAGCCGCCGCAATTGTCCGCCATACATGTTTTTTTCGATTGTCCTGAAGCTTCGTCCGTACCCTCCGGATACATGCAGCTGCTTCCATCTCTGGAAATTCCATATATTCTTCCTCTGAATGAACCTGATTTAAAACCTCATATATATCCCTCATATCCGTTCCTCCAATCTTCTATGATTTTTCCGCACTTTCTTCTTCGCCCTGGAGACCTTGCTGTAAATGGCGGAATCCGATACACCATATTCTTCGGCAAGCACGTCCACGTCTTCCTCCTCCGCATAATAACGAAGCAATATCTGACGTTCTTCTTCCTTCAGTCCTTCCAGAAGTTTCTCTGTCTCCATGGATATCTCCTGTTCCAGCGTATCAATCCGGTCATTTTTCGCCAACTCGCTCTCATAATTCGAGACATCCTCTTCCATGCATGTCCGGCTGTATCTGCGCAGATAGTCAATCGAACGGAACCGGGCAATTGAAACAATCCAATTCTTGAAACTTCCTTTTGCCGCATCAAACCGCTCAATATGCTCCCACACATCCATGAATACATCATCCATGCACTCTTCCATTTCCTCCGGAAGTCCCGCAAGGTTATGGTTCACCGCAGCCTTCACATAGCCGCCATATTCACAGATCACATACTCCAAAGCCTTTTCATTGCGTCTTTTTAATTTCTCCACAAAATTCTTTTGCGTAATAATTTGTTTCACCCCCGTATCAGTCTAAAGATATCTTCATTTTATTATCCGATTGTTTCCCCTGTTTTCTTGCAAAGAATAAGTAATTTCTGCACACCTTTTGCACACCTAGACGATTTTCGAGCAACAAAAAACGGCGGAAGCCCTTGATTCTACAAGGTTTCCACCGTTTTAGTTATATGCCGGCAACCGGAATCGAACCGGTACGGGAGATTAGTCCCGCAGGATTTTAAGTCCTGTGCGTCTGCCAGTTCCGCCACGCCGGCAT
>USFH01000200.1 GCA_900553925.1 uncultured Clostridium sp. | reverse complement strand
ACAACAGTGGTAGTATTTGTTCTGCTTTATTTAAGTGGACTGATGCTTTCCAAGGACTCCCAGGCAGTTGAGAGAAAACTGATGAAATATAACAATGAGCTCCAGCAGGCAGCCAATACAGACACGCTGACGAAGCTGTGGAACCGGCATTATCTGATGCATTATATGGGAAAAAAGGTGGAGCATCCGGATGATTTTCTGTCCATTGCCATCGGAGATATTGATTTTTTTAAAAAGGTCAATGATACCTACGGACATGAATGTGGAGATGAAGTACTGCGTACACTGGCGAATATCTTCAAAAAGGAGATGGAAGGACATGGTGTGGCAGCAAGATGGGGAGGAGAGGAATTTATCTTCCTGTTTGAGGGGGCAAACGGGGATGAAGCAAAGATTCTGCTTGCACATCTCCAAAATGCGGTACGCAAGGCTACAATCACCTATGGAGAGGTGCAACTTAGGGTAACCATGACCTTCGGACTTGTGGAGTACGATACCAAGCTTCGCCTGGATGAAAATATTAGCATAGCAGATGAGCGCTTATATATTGGAAAAGAAAATGGCCGGGACCGGATCATTTATTAACACAGAAAATCCTGGGGATAAGAATGAAAATTAAACTTGAATTCGGCAAGTACCGAATTATGGCATAGTTGCTCAACCGGATTTGATTTCATCAATAGAGGTTTCAGCGGTACAACGCTTGTTATAGTCATTGAAAATCTCTGCTGTTGCTGTCTTTTGTGTTATACTCATTACAGAATCCTCCTTTGGTGAAGTGATGTTTGGTGATACTTACATTATACTTTACCATAATGTAGGATTCTATTTATTTTAGCAGATACCGCATCAAATTATCACAGCAAAACGTAGAAAGTGGCGTAAAATCAAGGAAAATCAGCATTTTCAAGGAGTTTTTAAGGCATGATTAAAGTATTATTCATCTGCCACGGCAACATCTGCCGTTCCACCATGGCTCAGAGCGTATTCACCCACCTCGCCCGTCAGTCTCATCTCGATTCCCATTTCGAGATTGATTCGGCAGCGACGAGTACAGAGGAGATTGGGAATCCGCCACATCATGGAACAAAGCGGAAATTACAACAGGAGCAGATTCCGTTGATTCCGCATCGGGCGAGACAGATGACACACGCGGATTATACATACTATGATTATCTGATCGGAATGGATGGTGCGAATATCCGGAATATGACGCGGATTGCCGGTGGCAGTGATGTGGAAGGGAAGATTTATAAGATGCTGTCGTTCGCGGACTATGAGAAGACGCATAGGCTGAGCGAGGCACGTGATGTGGCTGATCCGTGGTATACTGGCGATTTTGACCAGACATTTGAGGATGTTCTGGTAGGTTGCAAGGGCTTGCTCGCCTACATCAAAGACAAAGAACAACTGCATAAGTAAAACAGCATTTACGAGCATTTAACATATGCGAGATAACATATTTAACAACCCCTGTTTATTATGAAATAGAAATCATAATAAATGGGGGTTTTTACATGAAGAGTATGTGGCAGATCCTGCCGGAACTATTTACATATTACAGAAGAAGGGTTTAGAAAATGGCACAGATATTATACAAAGACATCATCAAGAACAAAGAGATTAACGAATTTATCAAAAAGGGCGATGCGAATTTAGCCACGCTTGGCTATACGGAGCATTCGAAGACACATTGCACGCTGGTGGCTGAGCGGGCAGCATATCTGCTGGAGAAGTTCGGACATGCTGACGCAGAGATTGAACTTGCGAAGATTGCCGGATATATGCATGATATCGGAAATGCAGTCAATCGTGAACACCATGCCGAGTATGGCGCGCTCCTTGCTAATGACATCCTGCGGCGGATGGATATGCCGTTTACAGATCGTGCAACCATCGTTTCAGCGATTGGGCATCACGACGAGTCAACCGGAGGTGCCGTGGATATTGTGTCTGCCGCGATGATTATAGCGGATAAGACAGATGTCCGCAGAAGCCGTGTGCGTTCGCGTGATAAGTCGACCTATGATATTCACGACTGGGTGAATTACGCAGTCACGGAAGCGAATCTGAAGATCAACCGGGAGAAACGCCAGATTGCATTGGAACTCAAAATCGACGAGAAGATCTGTACGATGTATGAGTATTTCGATATTTTCCTTGGACGGATGCAGATGTGCCGGCACGGGGCGGAGTTGTTCGGAGCGAAATTCAAGCTGACTGCCAATGGCAGCAAGGTTCTGTAAAATCTTCTGTGGATATTCCTGTAGAAAAATGCTATAATCACAATAATTGTAAACTGATTCCGGAGTGATTGTTTGACAATGCTCCGGTTATTTGGTTAGCAAACTATAATATAAATATGGGGGAAGCGTATGAAACTAAAATGTACAAATGTGTTGGTTACAATTGCGATGATCTGCAGTGTGCTGGCAATGATTATGAACTGGATTATTTACTTTGGACCGCAGGGCAAATATGTTCAATTTTTTGGCGTGGATGTAAACAACGAACGAATCTTTGATATCCGCTGCATTATATGTCCTATCCTGACTGTGGGACTGTATATTCTTGCATGCACCATCACACGGAAATCGCAGAAGAAAAGAACCGGATTGGCGATTTCAATCGTTGTTCTTGTGAGCCATATTATTTTAAATGTATTAAATGCTGTATGGGTGGTTGCAGTAAACCGGAAATATTCTTTCTTTTATGGGGCATCAGAGCTGGCGAAAGCTTCGATTCTGAATAATATGAGGAATTTTGTGGAAAAACCATTTCATATATTGGCTATGATATTTCTGGCAATCACGATTGGAACGTTGTGCGGAAGGGATAATAACATGCAGCAGACACCATACTATGGTGATCCGATGTACCAAATGCCGAACAATGGGTATAACACGCAACCTCAATCTGGACAATCATTATAAAACTGAAAAAGGAGTTTATACAGTATGAAAATCGGAAGTCATGTTGGAATGAGCGGCAAAGAGATGATGCTTGGCTCGGTGAAGGAAGCGCTCTCTTATGGCGCAAATACATTTATGTTATATACAGGAGCGCCGCAGAATACGCGCCGGAAGGACGTGTCAGAGCTGCGCGTGGAAGAAGCGTGGGAACTGATGCGGGCAAATGATATCACAGAGTTTGTGGTACATGCGCCGTATATCATCAATCTGGCAAATACAGTGAAGCCGGAAATCTATCAGCTGGCGGTTGATTTCTTAAAGACAGAGATCGAGCGGACCGCGGCAATGGGAAGCAAGACGCTTGTCCTGCATCCGGGTTCCCATGTGAATGC
>USFH01000199.1 GCA_900553925.1 uncultured Clostridium sp. | reverse complement strand
CGGGAATCCGGTTTGGATTGACCGGAGGTAGTGAGATGCTGCTGATCGCGCTTGGATGTATCTCGGCGCGGATGGAGGTAAGCAAGCTGCGTATCGATCCTTTTACCGGAAAAGAAATCGATATCCAGGGATCAAAGGTGATTACCTCGGATTATCATTTTAATATCAGTATTGCTGAAGATATCCTGCTGCATGGAGGTCTGCTTACGAAAGAAACCGGAAGCGTTTCGGAGTGGAAGTTCACAGACCAGTTCCGTGAGGATATCCGTATCATGTGGGATCTGTGCCGCAGATACCGGGGAGACTGGAACAAACATTGCGGAATCATTGATGAACTACGCAAGAATACACCAAACCAGCAAGAGGGCTGGGAGGAGTTGTACGTCAATCAGCTTGGCGATGCATTACGGCTGTTGAGAGATCTGCATGAGATCGGCATGGTAAAGGATTATGAGGAACACGGAAAAAAGGTACTGTTTCGGTTTAAGAATAACCAGATAAAAAAGATCATTTCGAAGGCGGGAAATATGCTTGAGCTACATGTGTATGAGGTGGCAACAAGAGAAAGCTATCTTTTCTCGGATGCGGTTATCGGGGCACACATTGACTGGGATGGGGAGGCATACGATCCGGAAAATCCCGGTTATGATACAATGAATGAGATTGATGTGATTCTGATGAAACAGGTGTGCCCGATCTTTATCTCCTGTAAGAGTGGCAAGGCAGGTGGGCTGGCACTGCATGAATTGGAGACCGTATCGCGGAAATTCGGCGGCAAATACGCCAGAAAGGCGCTCGTTTTAGCACGCGCCTGTGACAATACGACCGGAACACTATATTTCAAGCAGCGTGCAAGGGATATGCATATCTGGATTATCGACGATGTATTCCGGATGAGTGATGAGCAGCTGCTCAATAAATTGAAGCGGATATAAAGATAATAAAAGGGGCGTTTTATAACGCCCCTTTTTGCATTTTGCATAATGCACTAATTTATATTAAAATTACATCTTCAACAGATTATCATTATCAAAGTAATCAATCTTCATAGAGCGGCGGACATCTTCGAGTGTCTTGCCTGCCGTCTCTCTGGCTTTCTTGCTGCCAGCCTTCAGGATATCATAAACATCCGGAAGCTTCTGCTCCCACATCTTACGACGCTCGCGGATCGGAGCAAGCTCTGCCTGAAGTACATTGTTCAAGAACTTCTTTACCTTCACATCGCCAAGACCGCCGCGTGTGTAGTGCTCCTTCAGCTCGTCCATACCGGAATACTCTGGAAGGAACTCTGCGAAATACTCCGGCTTGCTGAATGCATCGAGGTAGATAAATACCGGGTTACCTTCCACCTGTCCCGGATCTTCGACACGCAGATGGTTTGGATCGGTGAACATCGACATAACCTTCTTCTTGATATCCTTCGGCTCCTCTGCAAGGTAGATGCAGTTGCCAAGAGACTTACTCATCTTTGCCTTACCGTCGATACCCGGCAGACGCAGACATGCGCTGTTTTCCGGAAGTACGATCTTCGGATCCGTCAGTGTCTCGCCGTATACCGTATTGAATTTGTGTACGATTTCCTTACACTGCTCGATCATTGGCATCTGATCCTCACCAACCGGTACATGGGTTGCACGGAACGCTGTGATATCGGCTGCCTGGCTGATCGGATAGCAGAAGAAACCAACCGGGATGCTTGCCTCGAAGTTGCGCATCTGGATCTCTGCTTTTACAGTCGGATTACGCTGTACACGGGAAACGGTAACAAGATTCATATAGTAGAATGTAAGCTCGGTCAGTTCCGGAATCATGGACTGGATGAAGATTGTTGCCTTCTCCGGGTCAAGTCCACATGCGAGGTAATCGAGTGCAACCTGCATGATGTTCTGACGTACCTTCTCCGGGTGCTCTGCATTATCTGTGAGTGCCTGTGCGTCCGCAATCATGATGTAGATCTCATCATAGACACCGGAATTCTGTAACTTTACACGCTCCTTCAAAGAGCCTACATAATGACCAACATGCAAACGTCCTGTCGGACGATCGCCGGTTAAAATAATCTGTTTCATAGTAGAAGTCCTCTCTTATAAAATATCACACCTTATAGAATACTCATTTTACGTTGGAAGGTCAAGCAAAATTGCGAAAAAGGAGCAGGAATCTTACTTGTCTGCCACATATAAAACAGGTATAATAGAAAAAGAATGTGTACGGATAACAAATGATGCGAATGACAGGGGGTAGCAATGGCAACCATCAGTTTATGTATGATTGTGAAAAATGAAGAGCAGGTTCTTGCGCGGTGCTTAGACAGCGTCGCAGACCTGATGGACGAGATCATCGTTGTGGATACAGGTTCCACCGACCGCACGAAGGAAATCGCGGCACGCTATACCGATCAGATCTACGATTTTACGTGGATTGGCGATTTCTCAGCGGCGCGGAATTTCTCATTTTCCAAGGCAACGATGGAATACATCTATGCGCCGGATGCGGACGAGGTGCTTGATGCGGAGAACCGGGTGCGTTTTCGTGATCTGAAGAACTGTCTGCTCCCGGAGATCGAGATCGTGCAGATGTGGTATGTCACGGAAGCGTTCAATACAGTTATGAACGTGAAGCGGGAGCTTCGCCCGAAGCTCTTTAAGCGTCTTCGGACGTTTACATGGATCGATCCGGTGCATGAGACGGTGCGGTTAGATCCGGTTGTGTTCGACAGTGATATTGAAATCCGGCACAAGCCGTTAGCGGTGCATGGAGGCAGGGATTTCGAGATCTGCGAACGGATCTATGCGCGGGATGGCGTGTTGTCGCCGAAGTTGCGGAAGATGTATGCGAAGGAGCTGCTAAAATGTGGCGAATTGACGGATTTTGAGCGGGCGTATGGTTTTTTCACCGGAGAGTGGGAGAAAGATCCGATGGCGGAAGCGGGCAGAGAGGCAGCCTGCGTGCTGGCACATCTGGCAAGACTGCAGGGAAACGGCGCGGAGCTTATGAAATATGCGCTCCGGGATATGTTAGATACGCCGTGTGCGGAGATCTGCTATGAATTAGGCTGCTATTATAAAGATAGCATGGATTATGATGAGGCAATCGTCTGGTATCAGAATGCCGTTTCCGAGACGGAATGTATTCTGGATGTAGAGGCAGGTGGAAAGAAGAGCCTGGAGGGTTTGGTTGCCTGCTACGAGGCTTTGCTTGCGCAGGCGGAAAAAGCAGAATTACAGACATCATCGGAACAGCAAAAGCAGTCCATAGAAATATATGAACAGCAGCTTGCGACGTACCGGGAGGCACTTGCAGACTGGCAGCTGCCGGAACAGTAACAGGGAGGATAAAAAGAAGCGGGTAT
>USFH01000198.1 GCA_900553925.1 uncultured Clostridium sp. | reverse complement strand
TCTGGCTTGTAGTACTGTGATATACCAGATACAATCTGTCTTACCTCATCGCCGATGCGAATCTGTGAAACAAGAAGTTTCTTTGCTTTCTTTACCTTTGCCTTCGACTGTTCTGCATCTGCATTCCGGTAATCATTCTGATAATAACCGGTCTGTCCATAGCTATATGCATTCTGATTCGGCTGCTGGTAATTGTTATTATAATAATGCTCGGTACCCTGGCTCATCTGCTGGGCGCGTTCTGCCATCGCCTGCATGTATTCCTGTGTACGCATATCGCTGTAGTATGTGTTACCATACTGCTGTGCCTGTGTGTAGGCATCCTGCTGTGTATGACCGGCATGCTGTTCTGTCTGCTGTGTGGTACGTTTCAAATTATCCGTATTGCCATCTCCGGTGTCATACGGCGTCTCTGCATGTGTTGTCTGATCCACATGTTCATTTTCTCTGTTATTTCCAAATTCATCCATCATATCTATTCCTCCATTCGATATAAGCTTTATTACTTATCTTTGTTATGGTTTAATCATAACCCCAAGCTATGGTTAAATTTTGAAGAAAATGTCAAGAAAATGTGAATTCATCTATGGCGCCTGCAAACCTTCTTTCAGCATTTGCAGATTTTCTTCCATATAAGATAGGTATGTGCATCCCTTTTGTATGTCTTCCTTTGTTACTGACTGCATAGACGAAAGATGCAGGATCTCCGGTGTCATATCCGCCGACTCCGCAATTGTTCTTGCGAGACTGTCGGTGCCATTGTCAACCACATAGATTGCCGGCAATTTATATTCCTGCAATTTCTCTGTCAGATAGGTGACTGTATGCACGCTTGCTTCCACGTCGGCAGAGCAGCCGGAATATGCCGCAAAATAATGAATATCATAATCTTCTGCCAGATACAGAAACGGGAACCGGTCGCCGATTAAGATTGTCGTCTGCGTGGCTGTATCCCGCATAGTCTGATAATCTGCATCCAGTGCCTCGAGCTTTCCGGTATAGGCTTTGGCATTTGCCGCATACTTCTGTGAATTGCAAGAATCAAGCTTTGTAATGGCATCCGCTAATGTCTCTGTACAGACAATTGCATTTTTCAAGGATAACCACACATGTTCATCGTAATGGTCATCATGATCTGTGATTTCTGCTTCATGTCCGTGCTCGTCATGATCGTGATCTTCGTCATCATGATCGTGGTGATGGTGTCCTTCTACACCTTCTAATTCCACTTCATTTAACGCACGGTCGCCAACCAGGTCCAACAGACTGATGGCAACGATATCTTCATTTCCGGACTCTGCAAGGGCATCACTCACCCATGTATCACTCTCGCCGCCGACATAGACTAACATCCGGCAATCCGCAATCTTCATGATATCCTGTGCACTCGGCTGGTAGCTATGCAAGTCCACGCCGTTATCGACCAGCATCCGGCATGTAAATGTATCTGTGTCTCCAAGGATTTCCCGCACCCAGTCATACGCCGCGAAGGTTGTGCATAAAATCACATTCTCGTCCTGTTTGGCCGTCGTCGGTCTGGTGCACCCGGAAAGAAGGGTCAGGCAAAGCGCAAGGACTATCCCAATGGATTTTAAATATCTATGCTTCATCATCGCCACCTCTACTCTCTGTGCAGCGCGATTCCGATGATGCTGAATATCACAAATAGCACAATATCAATCGCTACGATTGTTGCACTGACCGGTGTCGATGCCGCAATGGAAATCAGGATTCCCACGCCGGAGGATACCACGCCATACACGGCAGAACAGATAAATACGCTCTTATAATTCTTAAATACACGCATCGCAGATAGTGCCGGAAATATAATCAGCGCCGATACCAGAAGGGATCCGACGATGTTCATCGCAACTACGATCACAACGGCTGTGACAACCGCCATCAGCACGTTATAAGCTCCGGCATGGATACCGGTTGCACGTGCGAAATTCTCATCGAACGTCACAGAGAAAATCTTGTGATAGTACAGGATGTAGAACACAAGCACCAATAGTGACATGATCAGGCATATCCACACATCCGTATTCGATAATGTAAGTATCGATGCCGCTCCAAAAAGCGTCGAGCAGACATCTCCGGATACATTCTGGGATGTTCCCGATACATTCATGATCAGATATCCAAACGCGAGCGATCCGACGGACAGCATCGCAATCACAGCATCTCCGTTGATTTTCGCATTCTGTCCGGTCTTTAACATCAGTATCGCCGCCACTACCGTAATCGGCAATATAATCAGTGTATTGTTCGTCATGTGCAGCACCATAGCAATCGCCATTGCCGCAAATGCCACATGGGACAATCCGTCTCCAATATAAGAAAACCGCTTTAACACAAGTGTCACGCCAAGCATGGATGCGCAAAAAGCAACCAGCACTCCGGCAACTAAGATCCGACGGACAAATGGATATTGCAGGTATTCAACTAATGTATTCCACATATCTATACTCCTTCTTGTTCTCTTGTTGCTGCGTAATCCGCATACTGTCTGCCAATTGCACTTTTTAGATACGCTTTCTTGGAATCAAAAAACTCCGGTGTATCACTCACATGCAGCACTTTGTTTGCATATTGTGCGGCTGCCTGTGTATCGTGCGATACCATGATGATCGTGATTCCTTCCCGGTTCAGCCTCTGGATCAGTTCATACATCTCGGCGGTCACACGCGGATCCAATCCTGCCACCGGTTCATCCAATAGCAGAAGCTTCGAGGTTGCACAGAGTGCCCGCGCAAGCAGTACCCGTTGTTGCTGTCCACCGGACAGATCACGGTAGCATTTCTTCATAAACGGCTCAATCTCCAGCCGTTCCATATTCTTCTGCGCAATTCTGCGTTCTTCTTTGTTATAGAACGGACGCATGCCACGTTTCGACAAGAACCCTGACAAAACAATTTCCTGCACGGATGCAGGGAAATCGCGCTGTGTCACGGTCTGCTGTGGCAGATATCCTATTTCATTTGCTTTCAAATCTTCGCCTCTGACAAGTTTTCCCTGCATTGGGCTTTTCAGTCCCAGAATCGCTTTCATCAGAGTACTTTTTCCGGAACCGTTTTCGCCAAGGATGCAGAGATAATCCCCTTGTTCAATGCGGAAATTCAGATGTTCAACCACCGGTTTTCCTTCGTATCCAAGGGATACATCTTCACATGATAGAACCATCGCGGTTCCTCCTTCCTTTTTTACTCAAATGAGAAATATACAGCACATACCCGACATATATTTCAATATTATTTCATGTTATATACAATGTATTGAAGCTAAGAAGTTCTATATGCTCTGATTTACGTATCTGTATCATATGCCACCGCCGCCAATTCGCCATCCATGGCTCAGTGGCGG
>USFH01000197.1 GCA_900553925.1 uncultured Clostridium sp. | reverse complement strand
CGGCACAAAAAACAGACGAGGAGAAAAAACAGCGTAAAAAGAAGGACCGTCTTATCATGTCGCGCGATTGGCGGGCAAGAAAATATTATAAGGATTATATTGAGAGGTATCGTTATGACATTACGCTGAAACAGACGGAGACAAGCCGTGAAATTCAGGATGAATTGCAAAGGAAAGATCTGGCGGATGTAACAGAACTTACGGCTTGTTATGAAGAAATACGGTATGGAAATTCGGACGTAGACCGTGCAATGCTTCAGAAGATACGCCGGTTGGCAGGAAAGTAGGAAAAGACGGATTTTAGCATATTGTGGTACAAAATGGATTGAATAATCGGAGTGCTTATGCTAAAATTAAAATAACTTTGTTACGAGGCTTTTAGAGTCGGATATGGGAGGACAAAAAACATGAAGAAAGTGGCTTATATTGCATCAGAGTGCGTACCTTTTATCAAGACTGGCGGACTTGCGGATGTTGTTGGTACACTGCCGAGAATATTTGATAAAAAGGAGTATGATGTACGTGTCATCATTCCGAATTACATGTGTCTGCCGGCGAAATTCAAGGAGAAGATGCGCTATCTGACGCATTTCCATATGGATATTGGCTGGAAGCAGCAGTATGTTGGGGTTATGTATCTGGAATATGAGGGTGTTCCGGTATACTTTATAGACAATGAGTATTATTTCAATGGTTTCAATATTTACAGTGACGATATGAAATGGGATATTGAGAAGTTCTGCTATTTCAGCAAGGCAGCACTTTCTATCCTGCCAAGTATCGGATTCCAGCCGGACATCGTACATTGCCATGACTGGCAGGCAGGACTGGTTCCGGTATATTTGAAGACGTTATTTGCAGACAATCCATTTTATAGCGGTATGAAGTCGGTTATGACGATCCACAATCTGCAGTTCCAGGGAAGATGGGATATCAAGACCGTACAGGAGTATTCCGGACTTCCGGATTATCTGTTCACACCGGATAAGCTGGAGATTGACAAGGATGCAAGTATGCTCAAGGGTGGTCTTGTTTACGCAGATAAGATTACAACAGTATCGAATACGTATGCACAGGAGATTCAGACGCCTTATTATGGTGAAGGATTAGACGGTTTGCTCCGTGCGAGAAACCAGAGCCTGTGGGGCATTGTAAATGGTATCGATTACAAGGATTACGATCCGGCTACAGATAAGAAGATCTATAAGAATTACACATTGAAGAATTTCCGCAAGAACAAAGTGGCAAACAAGCTTGCACTGCAGAAGGAACTTGGACTTCCGGAAGATAAGAATGCTTATATGATCGGTATTATCTCCAGACTGACAGATCAGAAGGGCTTAGATCTCGTTGACCGTGTTATGAACGATATCTGTACCGATGGTACACAGTTTGTTGTGCTTGGTACCGGTAACCGGAAATATGAAGATATGTTCCGGTACTATCAGGGCATTCATCCGGCAAAGGTATCTGCGAATATTTATTATTCGGACGAATTGTCACACAAGATGTATGCAGCGTGTGATGCAATGCTGGTTCCATCCCGCTTCGAGCCATGTGGACTGACACAGCTGATGGCACTTCGTTATGGTACACTACCTATCGTAAGAGAGACGGGCGGACTGAAGGATACGGTTATTCCATACAATGAATTCGAGGGAAGCGGAACCGGATTCTCATTCGCAAACTATAACGCACATGAGTTGCTGAATACGATCAACTACTCAAAGCAGGTATACTTCGACAAGAAGAATGCCTGGGAATGTATGCAGGAATGTGCGATGCAGCAGAACTACAGCTGGTCTAATTCCGCAGAGATCTATCAGAGACTGTACGAACAAGTATAAGAAGTATTATATAAAAAGAAAGCGATTTGATTTTCATCGAATCGCTTTCTTTTTTATGATGATTGTGAAACAGAGAAACATCTATCGGATTCTGTTTGACTTGCGTATTACTTGTCTTTTCCCTTCAGAGCTTTCTCCGCGAAAGCTGCCTCATCAATGATCTCTTCCGGCTCAATGCCGGCCTTTAACTTCTCAATCTCATCAATTGTGAGTCCGGACATCAGAGCCACTTCATCTACCGAAATATCCACCTTCAACATGCGTGTCGCGAGGTCATATTTCGCTTTTGTTGTCTTATTCATAAGGTTTAACTCCTTTTTCAAAAATTCAAATATATAACAAAAAACTTCAACATGTAAGTAAATGCGAAACAAATGAATATAGTAGATAGAGATGTATCAGAATACAAATTCTTAAGCAGACCATTGGAACACGCCGGCACTTAACGAACTGCATAGCAGTGAGTTTAGTACCGTTGCGTGTGGAAGTGAGCGAGAGCGTGTCTGCGTAGAAATTGTATTCTGATATATCTCGAGTAATCAACATGTTTCGCATTTACGTATTTATTATAGTTTTTCTAAGTATGCTTCATTGATGGCGAGCACCTGCTTCATTGCTTCCTCACCCGGTGCCCCGATCGTATTTCGCTTGCTGACACAAGTCTTCAGGCTGATTGCATCGTAGATGTCATCCTCGAATACCGGGCTGATTGCCTTATACTCGCCGATGGACATATCAAGCAGGGATTTATCATGCTCGATGCAGTAGAGTACAAGCTGACCAACGATACCATGTGCATCACGGAACGGAACACCGTGATTAACCAGATAATCAGCTGCATCGGTAGCATTTGTAAATCCGTTCATGGCACTTTTCTCCATGACAGGCTTGTTTAACTTCATTGTAGAGATCATACCTGTGAACAAAGCGATACATCCTTTGACCGTGTCGATCGCATCGAAGGTAAGCTCCTTGTCCTCCTGCATATCCTTATTATATGCAAGTGGAATGCCCTTCATCGTTGTGAGAATGGACATCAGTGCGCCGTATACACGCCCGGTCTTACCGCGGACAAGCTCGGCGATATCCGGATTCTTCTTCTGTGGCATGATCGAACTTCCGGTGCTGTATGCATCATCTAATTCTACAAACTGGTATTCGTTGGAATTCCAGATGATGATTTCCTCAGAGAAACGGGACAGATGCATCATGATCGTAGAGAATGCAGAAAGCATCTCTATCACGTAGTCACGATCGGATACGGAGTCCATACTGTTTAAGGTTGGACCGGCAAAATCCAGAAGACTGGCAGTAAGCTCCCGATCCAGCGGATATGTTGTTCCAGCCAGTGCACCTGCACCGAGCGGACAATAATTCATGCGGGTATAGATATCGGTCATGCGGCTGTAATCACGTTTGAACATCTCCATATATGCACCGACATGGTGTGCAAATGTAACAGGCTGTGCTTTCTGCAGGTGCGTAAAGCCCGGCATATAGGTATCCACATTTTCTTTCATCAGAATATGAAGCTCTTTCATTAGTGTTACAAGCAGCTTCTTAACTTCAAGGAT
>USFH01000196.1 GCA_900553925.1 uncultured Clostridium sp. | reverse complement strand
GTCACACATGATCAGGAAGAAGCTCTGTCCATGTCTGATACAGTCGTTGTTATGAACAATGGTGAGATCCAGCAGATCGGTTCTCCTACAGATATTTACAATGAACCGGAAAACCGTTTCGTTGCAAGCTTTATCGGTGAGTCTAATATCATAGAAGGAACCATGATCCGTGATTATCTGGTTGTATTTGACGGATTTGAATTCGAATGTGTAGATAAGGGATTTGAAGATAATGAAGAAATCGAAGTTGTATTAAGACCTGAGGATCTGGATATCGTAGATCCTAGTCAGGCAAAGATCAGGGGAATCGTGCGCAATATTACCTTCAAGGGTGTGCATTATGAGATCCTGATCGAGACAGAGCTTCGTACTTATAAGAAAGAGAACGAAGAGCAGAAACTGGTTGCAGGTCTTCTGTACATTGATAATTACGATGAGGTAATGGAGAATACAGAGGAGGTCCGCCACTCGCTGGTGGAAGCATTGGTTGACCGGCGGATTAACATGTATCTTTCCACGATTGACGCGATTGGTAAGAAGCTGGAGAAGGATAAGTATTTCTTTGTATTCCGGCAGCAGTATCTGCCGCAGCTTCGCGAAACCAAATTCGCTATCCTGGATGAGGTAAAAAGTATTAATGTCGGAAATGAGATCCCAGTTACCTTAAGTATCGGTGTCGGCGCAGGTACGGACAGCTTCGCACAGGCGTATGAGCAGGCACGTACGGCAATCGGTTTGGCACTTGGCCGTGGTGGTGACCAGGCAGTTGTGAAGTATGGAGACAAGACAACGTATTTCGGAGGAAAAAGTGCCGGTACAGAGAAGTCGGCAACGGTGAAAGCCCGTGTTAAGGCACAGGCATTTCAGGAGCTTCTGACAACGAAGGACAGCGTGATTATCATGGCGCACAAGCGACCGGATGCGGATGCCTTTGGCTCGGCAGTTGGCGTATACCGGCTGGTGAAGACGTTGAATAAGAAGGCATCGATTGTTGTCAATGAAGTAACTTCGGCAATCCGTCCGATTATAAGCGGGTTCATGGGTAACAGTGTCTATGGGGATGATATGATCATCAACAGTGAGCAGGCGATCAGCCAGGTTACGCCGAATACACTCGTGGTTGTAACCGATGTGAATAAACCAAGCATGACAGAGTGCGAAGAGCTGTTAAGCCTTGCGAAGTCTATCGTGGTATTTGATCATCACAGACAGTCGGATGAGATTATAGAGAATGCAACACTTTCATATATTGAGCCATATGCGAGCTCGGCATGTGAGATGATCGCAGAGATTCTGCAGTATATCGAGGGCAAGGTAAAGCTTCGTCCGATAGAGGCGGATGCAATGTATGCCGGGATTGTGATCGATACGGATAATTTCCTGACGAAGACCGGCGTGAGAACCTTTGATGCTGCATCCTATCTTCGCCGAAGCGGTGCGGATGTCGTGCGTGTGAGAAAGATGTTCCGAAGTGATATGTACTCCTTCAAGCAGCTAGCGGAAGGCGTATTGAATTCAGAGATATATATGGACAGCTTCGCGATTTCAACGGTAGAACCGAAGGAGTCAGATGCTCCGACAGTAGTTGCCGCGAAGGTGGCAAATGATCTGCTCAATATCGAGGGAATCCGGGCGTCATTCGTTACGACGGAGAAGGATGGCACGGTATATATGAGTGCCAGATCCGTGGATGATGTGAATGTACAGATTATTATGGAGAAAATGGGTGGCGGTGGTCATGCCAATATCGCAGGTGCCCAGTTTACAGACAGTACCAATGAAGTAGTATTGATTCAGTTAAAAACATTATTGGATGAGATGTATCGGGAAGGAGATATCTAACTATGAAAGTTATTTTATTACAGGATGTAAAGAGCCTCGGCAAGAAAGATCAGATCGTGGATGTATCAGATGGATACGCAAGAAATATGCTGCTTCCAAAGAAGCTTGGAATCGAGGCAACCTCGAAGAACATGAACGATCTGAAGCTTAAGAAGGCACACGAAGATAAGGTAGCGGCAGAAGTGCTTGCAGAGGCACAGGCGCTGGCTGCACAGATGGAGAATGAGAGCGTAACAATGTCAATCAAGATGGGAGAAAACGGAAGAACATTCGGATCCATCTCATCAAAGGAGATTGCGGAAGCAATCAAAGAACAGCTTGGACATGATATCGATAAGAAGAAGATCGTGATGAAGGATGCTATCAAAGCTCCGGGCACACGGACGGTTGGAATTAAGCTGCATTCGAAGGTGACTGCCAACATGACAGTAAAGATCGTGGAAGCATAAGAGGGAATATGGCGTATGGATGAAAATACAGTAAAGAGAATCCTGCCACATAATGACAAAGCAGAGCAGGGAATCATTGGCTCTATGCTTGTGAACCGGGATGCAATCTCCGATGTTATGGATATGCTGACCGGAGATGAATTCTATAACAAACAGTATGGAATCCTGTTTGATAATATGGTGGAGCTTTACTCGGAAGGTGCGAGCGTGGATACTGTAACGCTTAATGAACGTCTGAAGCGCAAAGCAATTCCTGATGAGGTCGCAAATACAGATACGCTTGCCAGACTTGTCATGGAGACACCGATTTATGCACCGGTCAAAGATTATGCTCATATCGTGAAGGATAAGGCAACACTCCGGCAATTAATCAGGCTGTGTGAGAACACGGAAGCGGATGGTTATAAATCAGAAGAAGCGGTGGAGGATATACTGGAACGTGCGGAACAGAGTATTTTCAAGCTTGTACAGAACCGGAATGGCTCAGAAGAGACCGTTTCCATCCGCGATGTTGTCATGAATGTTATTTTAGAGATGGAGGAAGCTGCAAGGCATGACGGAAAAGTAACCGGTGTGCCGACGGGTTTCCGGGATCTGGATAGTATGCTGACGGGTATGCATGCAGGTGAGCTTCTGCTTGTGGCAGCCAGACCGGCGATGGGTAAGACCGCATTCGTATTGAATATCGCACATTATCTGGCGGTTATGAAGCATATTCCGGTTGGATTCTTCTCTCTGGAGATGAGCCGGGAGCAGCTCGCAAGCCGTGTTCTTGCAATCGATGCGATGGTCGATTCCAAGAATATGAAGACCGGTAATCTGTCGGATGATGACTGGGATAAGGTTATTGAAAGTACAGAAGCGGTGGCAAATTCACCGTTATACATAGAAGAAAATTCAGCAATCACAATCTCTGATCTGCGTTCGGTTGCCCGGAAGTGGAAACAGAATTATGGAATACAGGTACTTATGATCGACTACCTGCAGTTGATGAGTCCGAGCCGTTCGGTCGAGAGCCGTCAGGTGTTCATCGCGGAAGTGTCCCGCGCATTGAAAAATCTCGCGAAAGAGCTGAAGATACCGATTATTGCATTGTCACAGCTTTCCCGTGCGGTGGATGCAAGACCGGATCATAAACCGGTGTTGTCGGATCTGCGTGAGTCAGGATCTATCGAGCAGGATGCCGATGTGGTTATG
>USFH01000195.1 GCA_900553925.1 uncultured Clostridium sp. | reverse complement strand
AGAAAATCGGTGTTGCCTGCCCGAAATGCGGCAAGGATATCATTCTCCGCAAGACGAAAAAAGGAAGACTTTACTATGGATGTATCGGTTATCCGGACTGCGATTTCATGTCATGGTCGAAGCCATCGGACAAGAAATGTCCGAAGTGCGGCGGCTACATGGTGGAGAAGGGCAACAAGCTTCTATGTGCCTCCGAGACATGCGGATATACGTGCGAACGCGAAAAAAATGAAAACGAGTAAATATTTAGTGGTAGGAAAAGATTTTTGTTGAAGCATACCACAAAATATGGTAGAATAGTTACTGTATGGAAATCTGTACAGTAACTATTTTTGTATGGATGATTAAGATGGCAATATTTTATATCAATACATACCCGTTGTGATATGGGTTGGATGGTTTGAATATGGGTAAAGGAGGAAGTCGATGATCACATCCGGTATTTATAATTATGTGAATATTTTGGACAAAGCAGCGGATGCAGCGAATCTGCGGAATGAGCTTCTGACGAACAATATTGCGAATGTAAGCACGCCGAATTACAAGCGGAAGGATCTGGATTTTGAATCTGTTTTACAGGCGGAGCTTGGCGGAGAAAAAGACCTTAGTACTGCAGTGAAGAATGCAAACAAAAGTCTTGAGACATTGGATGCACAGGTTTATACGGATAATGCATCCCTTTCTTATCGATTGGATGGTAATAATGTTGATATCAATACCGAAGAGGCACGGCTGGCTGAGAATCAGATTAAGTATCAGGCACTGGTTGATCTGATGAATCAGGAGTTTGCCAGATACAATACTGTGCTTAGCTCCGGAAATTAACGAGGATAATATCTGATAGCGACGTTTACGTCAGATTATCAGGCATCAGAACAGGGAGGTAACAGCGATGGGTGTATTTTCAGCAATGAACGTATCTGCAACCGGTATGACGGCACAGCAGCTGCGTATGGATATAATTGCACAGAACATTGCCAATGCGAATACCACACGTACCGAAAATGGCGGCGCATATCGCAGAAAGACGGTTGTGTTTGAAGAACGGGATACAACATCCTTTGATCATATGCTGAATGGTTATATGTCAAACTATGAACCGAACGGCGTGAAGGTCACAAAGATTGTGGAAGATCCGTCCGATCTGCGTCTTGTATATGAACCGGATAATCTGGATGCGAACGAAGACGGCTATGTAGAATATCCAAACGTAGATACAGTGACAGAGATGACGAACATGATTGATTCGAGCCGTTCGTATGAGGCAAGTGCGACAGCGTTTAATGCAGCGAAGAATATCGCGGCAAAGGGATTGGAATTATTTAACAGCTAAGTATAACAGGAGATAGATAAATGGCAGTTACACCAGTAAATCTGTTCAGCGATGAATGGACAACCTTAAACAGTATTCAGTCTGCGAATTCCGCAAGTTCTGCGGAACGTGCAGATAAGAAAGCGTCCGGTTCGCAGGGGACGGCGTTTGATACATTTTTGAATGCGGCGGTGGATATGTACAAGGAAGCGGATTCTCTCCAGAAGTCGGCGGAGTCGGCGGAGATGAGTTATGCACTTGGCTATTCGGATAACATTCACGATGTTGCGGCTGCTGCACGTAAGGCAAGTATTTCCCTGCAGTATACAGTGAAGGTTACAAATGCGGTTGTGTCCGCATACAAAGAATTGATGAATATGCAGTTGTAATCCGATGCATATAGAGTAGGTATCTTATGAGAGAATGGTTTAGACAACTACCTTCGAAGATAGTTGAGTTTTGGAAAAAATACACAAAAAGGCAGAAGACATTGTTCTTCTCTGTATTGGCTGCGGTTCTGATTGCTGTGGTTGCCCTTGTGACAATTTTGAATCGGACATCCTATGTAGTCTTGTCCACGTTTGAGGATACTGCAACGACCGCGCAGGCAGCAAATCTGCTCGAAGACAATTCAATCACATATAAGGTCAGTGATGATGCATTGAAGATCGAGGTCGATGAGAAGCAGGTGTCCCAGGCACGGTTGTTACTTGGTGAGAACGGGATTGGTACAAACAATGGAAAGTCAGATTATGATACATTGTTTAACAACAGCTTCAATACAACCGATTCGGAGAAAAAGCTCAAGGCAAAGCTTTATAAGCAGTCTGAGATGGAGCGTGACATCGCATCCATGCAGGGCGTGACAAAGGCTTCGGTTACAATCAATCTGCCGGAGAGTACAAGTACCGTATATGCGAATGACCAGACAGCGTCAGTCAGTATTATGCTTACCATAAACGGCGACTATAATCAGGAAAGCACAAATGCAATTGTAGAGTATGCAAAAACGTGTGTCGGCAATTCAGATACAAAGGCAATCACGATCGTAGATAATAAGGGTGAATTATTATTCTCCGGTCAGAATTCTACAACGAGTGCATCTCCGGTCATCATGGTACAGCAGCAGGTTGAGGAGTACTATAACAGCAAGCTTTGGAATCTGATGGTAAATTCCGGTGTGTATGATGAGGTGTCTGTATCTGCAAATCTAGATGTGAATATTTCCCAGCAGGAGATAGAAAACATAGAATATTATTCAAATGATGAAGATGATACCGGACCGAAGTCGTCTTATTATTACTATCTTGCAGAAAATACAGATGGTACCGGTGGTGTGGTTGGCACGGATGCAAATGGTGAAGAAATTACCGATTATAATTTGCTTGATAATGCAAATGCAGGATCAACGTTAAGTCTGGTTAAAGAAAATTATGAGACGAGCAGTACAACCACACGGACTGTGACACCGGTTGGTGATGTCAATATGCAGAATTCCAGTATGGCACTGTATCTGACACGGTATGAGAACTACTATGAAGATCAGATGAAGAAACAGGGACTGTTAAATGATACAACCTTTGCAGAGTATCAGGCAGCAAACTCAACACCGACAGAAAATGTTAACCCGGAAGAAATGGTAAATATGCTTGCAAGTGCAACGGGCATGAAAGCGGCCAATATCTATGTGGTAGAGAGAATTGTTCCTGTCTTTTATCCGGCTGAAGCGAAAACAGTGCCTGTTCAGAGTATTTTGTCAATCGTCCTTGCGGTGATTATTGGTGGATTGCTTTTGTTTGTAGTATTCCGGAGTATGAAGCCACAGGAGGTAATTGAGACAGAACCTGAG
This sequence comes from uncultured Clostridium sp., assembly GCA_900553925.1. GTDB lineage: Bacteria > Bacillota > Clostridia > Lachnospirales > Lachnospiraceae > Coprococcus_C. The sequence goes on along the minus strand of USFH01000195.1, from coordinate 460 downwards.
TTATCTGTAGAGGCTCTGCTTGCGACAACGAAGGAGAATCAGACCTTGGATGATATTGAGTTTAGCGATAAATCCGCTTCTAAGCAGCAGATTGAGAAGTTTGTAGATGAAAATCCGGAAGCAGTGGTTGCGCTGTTACGGAATTGGCTAAACGACGAATGGGAGTGATATTATGGTGACAGCATTACATTCATCGGATATTACAGGCGTACAGAAGGCTGCAATTTTGCTGATTGCGCTTGGTCCGGAACGTTCGTCTAAAATCTTTCAACATCTGAAAGATGATGAGATTGAGGCGTTGACACTGGAGATTGCCAATACGAAGAGCGTATCGGCAGAGTTAAAAGATGAGGTGCTGGATGAATTCTATGAAGTTTGTCTGGCACAGCAATATATTGCAGAGGGTGGTATTGCATATGCCAAGGAGCTTTTGGATAAGGCGCTTGGCGAGGATCGTGCG
>USFH01000194.1 GCA_900553925.1 uncultured Clostridium sp. | reverse complement strand
GCTGCACATCATCCTGCGATTTCTTCGCGCCACGCACATGTTCGAGCGTACTATAATAACTGTAACCGGCAATTCCGCCGACATAATTTCCTACAATTGTATTGCCATAATTTGCAAATGCTTCTCCGTTATTTGCTCCGAGAAACTGCTTTGCATCATCGTCTCCATATACCGGTGTGCTCACACAGTCCTTGATTGTGATACAGTTCTGTGCCTCTGTATTGTCCGGATGTTTCGCAGCATAGAGATTCGCACTCAGCCCAACAATTCCGCCAATAAACCTGCATTCTGCTTTTTTTGCAACATCAGCCGCATCTGACTGCTTCAGTACAGCATACACAGCACCGTAATTCTCACACTCAGAAAGCATGATGGATGACGTTCTCGCCGCATCTGTCCGAAGCTCGCCCACGATACCGCCGACATACGCCTTACCAGTCACCTTCGCAGCATTTACGAGCCTGCTCCATTCTACTTTTGTCGCTTTGCCATCTTTTTCCGTGCCCTCCAGCTTACCAACGATGCCGCCGACATAGGAAGAGCCCTTGACATAGCTTGCATTCTCGTCGTTCGGATTCTTGCATACGACTTCCAGATTCTTGAGAACGCCTGTTGCCGTTCCATCCGCGTCAGTACCGCAAACCGTAATTCCTGCAAATGAGCCGACATAATCGCCCGGTGATGTCACCTGCACAGCTTCCAGCTTGAGCTTCTGGATCGTTCCGTAATTCGTTGCCACAAGCCCAACCGGCTTCTTCGTATCATTACTCTTGCTGCCTGTCGTATTCTGCTCCCCGTAAGTACTCTCATCCGTCACATCCGCATAGACCCATCCGAGTACATTTGCTGCCTGTGAGATCGTGAGGTTCCGGATTGTGTGCGGATTTCCTGTATCATCTTGTCCTCCATCCAGAGAATCCTCTGCGCGAAGCTGTCTCATTGATACAAATGCACTGGCAATCGCTTTCGATTCCTCATCGGAGATATCATCACCGCTGACCTTGATTCCATTTCCCTTCGTATTGAAATACTGTCCGTCTTCCACGAACTTCGCCCAATCGATATCCTCTGTCAACTGGAAATGGCAGGCAATCTTCTTATCTCTGTCAGTCTCTTTCTGTCCGTAATGCGCATTGCTCAGGCGAAGCTCATCGGTTGTTGTTCCATTCGTATTCGCTGTCAGATCTGTGATATAACGCATGTTGTACAGATGTCTGGCATTTGCGATTGAATAATTGTAATTTACAACCTTTTTTCCCTCATCGGTATTGTGGTTTTCATCCGCAAAATATGCATAAGAATAATTACTGTCTGTCTCAACCGATGCCGCATACTGTGTACCGGAAGCCTTGACGGAACACTTGATATACGTTGCATCCAGTCCGAACCGGTGGAAGGAATATGTAGTCTTGAACTTGAAATTCGAGTTCTTGATCTGTTCTGCCTTATCTGCATCCTTCAATGTATGAAGATTTAACGCATAACTCTTCGCAGTTGCCTGCAGATCTGCCGCATCTAAAATCACACGGATTGTTCCGTCTGATTCAATCCATGAAAGTACCGGGAATTTCCCGATGTCCTGTGTTACCCATGCACCATCCTGCTTGATATACCGTGTAAATGAGTAAGTCGGGACATCATTATAATGGTTACTGCTGATCATATTCTTCACTGCCGCCTCGTTCTTGATATCCGATCCACGCAGTGTGAATTTTAAGGCCGGCACACCATTTGCCTTATTTTCACTGTCGCAGAAATCAGGATCCAGATCGTAGACTGTAACTTCATAGTTTAACTTCTGGGCAACATTCACCATATTCTCAGGACGGATTGTAAGATTCAAGGTATCCTCATTGTGAAGTTCAACCTTGATCTTCGGCTTCACCTTCTCGGTCGTAAGTGCCTTCGACAGCGTATCTACACCATAATATCCAAGCATACGATCCTTCCGGTAAGACTCGTATCGGGAAGAAATATTCACTTGACCACGGAGATTATCATCCGAACCGGAATAAACAAATGACTCCTCGTCATCGTCATTTGCCTTTCCACAATAAAGGACAGAAAACACCTGTCCATCCTCTAAGGAAAACTCGACGCAGATCGCGTCATTTAAAATTGATGTATCATACAGATAACTTTCTAATAATTGATATACGATTGGTGCTGTCGGGCTTGTCGTAGTTTTCCCCGCCGCATACAGGCTGTAATCGCCTTTATTTGCACACACCGAAACAAGCGTACCCTTGTCTTTGGTTACCCAGACACTATCCTCCGTGTACGCTTTTCCTTCTTCGTAATATATCGAATCCAGCTTCACCTTGGCTGGACTATATTTTTTCGTCTGCTTTGCAAAATCTTCTAAGGTTCCATTTGCATTATATTCCGACAACTGATTCTGTGCCGATAAGAACATGGTCTCTGCATATTCGTTCGCCTGGTTAAAATCCGACCAGTCCTGCCATGCCATAAGCCCCATAACTGATATTGTGAGCAATATCGACAGCAACATCATCGTCACGATCATCTCAACAAGCGTGAAACCCCGATTGGATCCGCATTGTCTCTTTTGTGTCGATCTCATATTTATCACCTACTGTATAAAACTATTCGCTTTATTATACAAATATATCGGAAAAAAGGCAAATTTTATCCAGTGATTTTTTTTGCACATTTTTGCCATTTCGGTGAAAATTGTGTGATCCCTTACATAAAAAGCTCCAGTATGTACACAATCGCACACGAAACCAGTGACACCACGAACATACTTGTCCTGCGCCATGCAAGGATCAGCGCCACGACAAATCCGATGCCTGCTGCCACCATACTGTTGCTTGCTGTGAGGATCGCAGGGAATGTCATAACCGCGAGCGTCACATACGGCACATAGAACAAAAACGACCGCACCGTCTTGTTCTTGATTTCTTTCTTGATCAATGTGAGTGGCAGAACACGGATCAGATACGTGACTGCTGCCATCACAAGGATATACAGATAAATATTATGCTTCATGGTCTGCCTCCTCTTCTTCCTTCTCCTCATCCGGAAGCGGGAACAGCACGGCTGCCACACCGGAGATCACAACAGTCAGAATAATCACCTTCATACCGGAAGAAATATTCTTGATTACCGGTATCTTCGTGAAAAGGAAGCTCGCCGCCATCGCGATGATCACAAGTCCGCGGATCACCTTATTGTCTCTTGCTGGCGGGATAATGATTGCCAGGAACATACCATATAGCGCTACCGAAAGCGCACTAACCACACCGCCCGGCAATACGTTACCGAGCACCACACCGAGGCAGGTGCCAATCGTCCATGCCGGAATCGCAATTGACATCGCGCCATACATGTAGCACGGATTCAATTTGCCTTTTCTGGCAACCGAGATACCGAAGATCTCATCGGTCACACCAAATCCAATAAAAAAGCGGTGTATGATTGAAAACTTCGGATCAAGCTTCTGTGTCAGTGCACACGACATCAGCATATATCGTAAGTTTATGACGAGCTGCATCAGTGCAAGCTCTGCATATGTTGTAGCTACATATTCAGCCGCTGTCATAGATTTATTAACTGTTACCTTTGTTTTTGCCTGATAAGTTTTCTTGCCAACTTTTATCGTCACAACAATGTCTGTCTTTCCAGGTTTCTTTGCAGTTACAACACCTTTTGCATTTACAGTTGCAACTTTCTTGTT
>USFH01000193.1 GCA_900553925.1 uncultured Clostridium sp. | reverse complement strand
CATGCAGACCACCGGATACCTTGTATCCGCCACCGCCGAACTTACCGCCGGCATGCAGGATTGTAAATACAACTTCCACAGCCGGAATACCAGCCTTCTTGTGGATACCTGTCGGGATACCACGTCCATTATCGATAACGGTGACAGAACCATCTTCATTGATTGATACATCAATTTCTGTACAGAATCCTGCCAATGCCTCATCGACTGAATTGTCTACGATTTCGTATACAAGATGATGAAGTCCTCTTGTCGAGGTACTACCGATATACATACCCGGTCTTTTACGAACCGCCTGCAAACCTTCCAGAATCTGGATTTGATTCGCATCATAATTGCTTTCATTTTGATTACCCATCTAACTCCTCCTGTATTGTTCCGGCAACAATCTTATAGACTTTATCGATTGCCAGCCGTTCCTTTATAAAATCATCATATCCTGTACACGTAAGAATCGTCTGGATTCCCTGAATAGATTCCAACAGCGCATCCTGACGGCTGCGATCCAGTTCCGACATTACATCGTCTAACAGTAATATAGGATTATCATTAATAACTCTTTTTACCAGTTCAATTTCAGCCAGCTTAAGGGAAAGCGCTACGGTACGCTGCTGTCCCTGCGAGCCATATACCCGAACATCCATATCATCGATCATAAATGCGATATCATCTCTGTGCGGTCCTGCCTGTGTTGTCTGATACCTCAGATCAATCTCCTGTTTTTTCTCTAATATTTCTTCAAAATCATTCTCATCCACATTTTTCTCATATACGAGCTGCAGATGTTCTTTTCCGGATGTCAGATTACTATGTATCTTCGGAATTATCTCATTTATCAAATCAATAAAATTATTCCTTTTTCGTATGATTTCTATACCATATTTTAACAATTGTGCATCCCAGACAGATAACATATCTGCCTTTGATCTGTCGAAACTGATCTGTTTTAACAGATTATTTCTCTGTTCTAATACTTTTTTATAATTTGTCAGATTACTGACATAGATTTTATCAAGCTGACATAATTCCATGTCCATGAAATTTCTTCGCTCTGACGGACTATCCTTAATAATTGACAGATCCTCCGGTGAGAAGAATACCATATTCATCGTCCCAAGTAATTCCGAGCTTCGATGAATCGGAACCATATCGATAGCAATTCCCTTTGTCTTATTCCTCTTTAAGTGCATATCGATTCTCCGGTTCATATCATTCTTCCGGATGTCTGCACGGATATGTCCTTCATCTTCCCCAAACCGGATAATCTCACGGTCTTTGCTTCCACGATGACTCTTGGTTGTACCTGCAACAAAGATGGCTTCCAGAATATTTGTCTTTCCCTGTGCGTTATCCCCATACAAAATGTTGATACCTTCGGAAAATGTAATCTTAGCACTCTCATAATTCCTGTAATTCATCAGTGCCAGATTCTTAATATACATACTTCCACCTCTCTTGCATCGGAATTCCAATTGTATTAATTATTTCTGGATACTGATTTTATTATCATCAAATACAACTTCGTCTCCGTCGTAAAGCTTTCTTCCACGCCTCTCATCAATCTCTCCATTTACAAGAACCAATCCCTGCTGGATCAGTTCTTTGGCATCTAATCCGGAATCTGCAATTCCGGTTGCTTTGAGTGCCTGCCCAAGCTTTATAAACTCTTCACCGTCGCGAAGCTTTAAAATATGTATCTCGCCCATCTTAATATGCCCCCGCATTAATATTTACCGGTAATACAACATAGATATAGGTTCCGGCATCATCACGGATAATACATGGAGATTTTGCATCACGCATGTAGATATATATATCTTCATCATCGATGACCTTTAATACATCCGTTAAAAATTTTGGATTAAAACCAATGATGATCTCATCACCATCTTTTGTGATATCAATCTCTTCATCCATCGTTCCGACCATCGTATCAACCTTCATATACATCATATCATCTTTGATGTTGACAACGATTGGTTTCTTATCTGACTCACGCATCAGGATCGTTGCACGGTCAATACAATTAAACAACTCTTTATTATTAACACGGACCTTGATTTTATGATCCATGGAAAGCATCTGCACAATCTTGAAATATTCTCCTTCAAGCAGACGGGATACTACCATTGTATTCTCAAATTCAAACAGGATATGTCTGTCCGTGAAATAAATCGTTACCATATCATCGACACCACCGGTAATGATCTTAGACAGATCATTCAGTGTCTTTCCTGGAACAACTACGCTTACATTCGAAGAACTTCCCTTCAATTTAAGATTACGAAGTGAAATACGATGTCCATCTAAAGATACAACCTGCAGTACACCATCCTTTACTTCGAATAATTCTCCTGTCATAAGCTTATTGTTCTCATTATCTGAGATAGAGAATATCGTCTGACGGATAATCTCCTTCAAAGAAAACTGGGAAAGCTCAATACTCTTTTCCTTCTCAATCTGAGGAAGCTCTGTAAAATCCTCACCGGACTTGGATGAAATAACAAACTTTGATTTTTCACACCTTATAATTGTCTTATAATCCGGTGTAGACTCAATAAATATATCACTGTCAGGAAGTTTACGGATAATATCATTGAAAATCTTTGCCTCTATAGCAATTCTTCCCATCTCAATGACTTCTCCTTCGAGAACAGTTTCAATACCGATTTCGAGATCATTTGCTGTTAACTTAATACAATCCGCATATACATCTACAAGAATACATTCCAGAATCGGCATTGTTGTTTTCGTAGAAACTGCTTTTGAAACAATGTTCAATGCATTGGAAAGATTTGATTTTGAACATTTAATCTTCATGTGTGTAAAAACTCCTTTCGAGGCCGCGCCTCATACATAAATAAATAATATAAGTTAGTAGTTATAGTAGTAGGGTTGTGGATTTTGTGAAAATCCACTCTGAATACTGATAAAACCATACAATTCTCATATGTATAACCGTGTTGAAAGTCATGGTATTTCATGTGGAATAATATGGATAACTTTCAAAATTAAAGTTAACATAAAAATGGTTCAAAAAAGTGTCAACAATTTATCATCCATTCATACACATCCCATACACATTCTATTGTGTATAAGTATGTATTATTTAATATCCATCTTCTTCGTGATTGTATCAATTGTATTATTAAAGGAAGGATCTTCTTTTATTTTAGCATTGACACGATTAATACCATTCATAACAGTTGTGTGGTCACGTCCTCCTACGATATTGCCGATGGATTGTAATGACATAACTGTCAGTTTTCTGCACAGATACATCACAATCTGTCTGGCAGTAGCAATGTCCTGGCTTCTTTTCTTGGACCGGATATCCTCCGGTGAGATATTCATATGCTCAGAAACCGCCTTGAGGATAGAATCTCCAGTGATAGTTTCTACTTTTTCCGTGTTGATAAAGTCCTTCAGAGATTCCTTCGCTGTCTCTAATGTGATATCTTCCTTCAAAAGCTTGGAGAAGCTTCCAACCCGGTTCAATGCCCCTTCGAGGTTACGGACACTGTTCGTGATATTCTCCGCGATATACTGGAATACTTCTTCCGGAATATCTGTGAAATGCCCGGTTTCTGCCTTCGTCTTCAAAATCGCCATACGTGTTTCAAAATCCGGGATATGAAGATCAATCGGAATGCCACATGCAAACCGCGAACGGATACGTTCATCCAATGTACTCAAATCCTTTGGAG
>USFH01000192.1 GCA_900553925.1 uncultured Clostridium sp. | reverse complement strand
ACTTTCTTCGAAGCTCATCTGCGGCAGGATCGTCGGCAGCCGCTTCGCGAGCATGGATTTCCCTGCACCGGCAGCACCGGTTAACAACACATTGTGAAATCCTGCCGCCGCAATCTCCATCCCCCGTTTGATGCTTTCCTGTCCTACCACATCAGAAAAATCAATATCATACAGATATTCTGATGTATCCACAGCCGGTTTCCTGACATTCGTATTGTCATATTCTTTTATTCCCTGGATATACTCCATGGTCTCCTGCAGGCTTGAAACACCTATAACCGATATTCCTTGCACCAAAGCAGCCTCCTGCACATTTTCTTTTGGAACAATGCAGCTTGTCATACCTTCTTCTCTGGCGCAGATAACCATCGGAAGAACGCCCGGAATCGCTTTTATCGATCCGTCCAGGCTCAGTTCTCCGAGCACCAACGTCTGTTCCATCGGTAATTCTGCTGTTACGCCAAGTGACAGAAGCACGGCTGTTGCAATCGCAAGGTCATATCCGGAACCATCTTTTCTCATATCTGCCGGGGATAAATTGATCGTGATGCGCTTCGGTGGCAAATGAAAGCCAGAATTCTTAAGCGCAGTCCGCACGCGTTCCGATGCCTCCCTGACAGACGATGACAGATATCCAACCATGGTAAATACAGGCAGACCATCATTCACATCTGCCTCCACATCGATCATCCGTCCATCCACACCGTGAACCGCACAGCTTTTTACTTTACTAAACATATTCGCTCCCTTCTTCTCCAAGGGCGCTGGCCAATTTTATAGTATAAAAGAAAAGAACATCTGTCAACGAACAAAGTCTGAAACTTTTGTGAACGTTGCAAATGTTCTTTTCTATTACAGGCACTGCTATCTGCATATCCATGCCTATTTCTTTTTCTGTACACTGTATCCGAATTTGCCGACATAATCACCAAGTGTAAAATACTGTCCGTGGGAATATGCGATCAAATCTGTCTTATTCAGGTCAAACTTTCCTGTCTCATCCATGTATTTCTCATCCGCAAGTACGGCTGTTACCTCTGCTAAGAACATATCATGGGAGCCAAGCTCCATTACCTGTGTAACCTTACACTCGATATTGACCGGACTTTCTTCAATGACTGGTACCGACACCGTCTGCGCCTTGCCCCTCGTCAGCTTCATCTCCGCGAATTTATTTACATCTCTGCCTGATTTTACACCACAATAGTCCATCGCATAACAGAGATCCTTCGTCACTAAATTAATAACGAACTCTCCGTTTTTCGTGAGTAATTCATGTGAATATCTTGACTTTCGTACTGAGATCGATACCATCGGTGGATCGGAATTGATGGTTCCCGTCCATGCGATCGTGATAATGTCATCGATTCCATTTCCATCACCGGTTGTCACCATCACCGCCGGCACCGGATACAACATATTTCCCGGTTTCCAAACCTGTTTTGCCATTTTCTGCCTCCTGTTTTTTTCATCTATTCAGGTAAATCAAAATACAATCATTCCGTTATTCCAGCAGACTCCGGATCTCCTGCATCTTGTAGTCCATTGCCGTAATCGTATCTGCGCACTTCTTTAACTCCTTCGCAATAATCTCCGGATGCTTCAGATTGTCCTTCTTATACTTGAGCTTATGATCAAGACTCGCCCAGAAATCCATCGCGATTGTTCGAAACTGCACTTCGACTTTCATGTATTTTTTCTCATTTGACAAGAAAATCGGAATCTCCACGATCAGATGCAGACTGCGATATCCGTTTGGCTTTGGATTCCTTATGTAATCCTTCACACACACAACCCGGATATCGTCCTGCTTTGTCAAAAGCTCTGATACCGTATAGATATCCTCCGGGAACGAACAGATCACACGTACGCCTGCGATATCCGTCAGGTTTTCCTCAATATTCTCTATCGAGATTTCCAGACCTTTCCGTTTCATCTTTTCCACAATGCTGAGCGGTTTTTTCAACCGGCACCGGATCGACTCGAACGGATTTCGATTGTACTGCGATGCAAATTCCGTATTCAATACCTTCAGTTTTGTTTCTATCTCCATCAATGCACACTCATAGTGCATCATAGACTCTATAAATGGCTGCATCGTCTGCAGCACCTTCTCCGGGTTGTCGGAGTTCATCAGAAGCTCCATACTCATATCTGTACTCCCGTTCATGTTACACACCTCTATTCTTACGAATCGTTTTCATAAATAGTTCTTTTAATTTCCGATCATAATCCCTGCCGATCTTATTCAGCGCTTCATGGCTGACAAATCCGCCTGCCATCGCAGCATGACCGCCACCGGAACCGATTCCATCCAACTCCTGATAGATTAGTTTTCCTGCGTCTACATCCGGTCGTTCACTACGCACAGAGAACTTAATACCATCCGAGTTGATTGAATACACAACTGCTACATCCACCACATCCAGCGACAATATAAAATCCGATATGATCGCTACTAAAGAATTCGGACACTCAAACGGAATATAGGTGAATCCAACATAATCGAACACCTCAATATGCTCGATTGCCGCACCATACGCCTTTAAGTCCTGAAATTCTATCGTGGAATTGTACATACTGTTCAGTTTTTCCGAGCTGATATAATCGAACAGATATGCCATCATATCCATATCAAACGCGGTTGTTCCACGCACAAAATCTGCCGTATCCATCTTGATTCCATAAACAAGTGCGGTCGCTACATCCTCATCCATCGGCACACCGCTTGTCTGAAAATACGACGCAACAATGCTGGCACACGCACCTACAATCCGGATATCCTCGTACTCGTAATCTTCTGTCTTCTCAAACACCGGATGATGATCGACGCACGCCACCTCATTACCCGGAAGATCTGTCGTATTCGCATTCGGTTTCTGACAATCGACATGCACGATATAGTCCTCTGCCTGCATGTCCGGGATTTCGTCATACGAATAAATCTCAATTCCAAACGCATCCATCATTTTTCTTGTATTGAACCGGTCAATACTGCCGACATAACAGATGGTCGATGCAATCCCATAATGTTCAAGATACCGCTTCAGACCAAATGCACTCGATATTGCATCCTGATCCGGGAAATTATGTGTCTGTAAATATACCTTATGTCCCCTCAGAAGTTCAATTAAAGCCTTCTGTTTTTCTTCTGCCACTTGCGCCTCCTGTTAACAATCAAAGCACAACAATACATACGCTAATATAAGCATTGCCGTCACTAAAACAAACTCACAAAAACCACTGACAAAATACGAAAGTATCATGCCAATCGCCATAAATAAAATTGAATATCCGACTAACGCTTTCAATGCCGCCTCTTCATCATATTTGTTCTATTACATACTATGAAACAACACGATTGAAAAGACGTAATTTTGCTTAAATCCTAGTGATTCTCACTTGCCTGATCAATTGCTTCTTTGATCTCCGGACTGTCAATATCCACATCCGTCTTCTTACCCATAGCTGTTGCGATTTTATCCACAACCTCAGGTATCATATCAATCACCTTGCTTACTGTATCCCCCTGCTTGACCGGGATCATCTTCGCGTGTCCGTTCTGGATCACAAGTACCGCAGTCGGCGACATCTTACCACCCATTCCGCCTCCTGCAGAGTTGGAACCACCGTTTTTGCCAAATGCACCGGCAGCCACACCGAAATTCACATCCACAAGTGGTAAAATAATTGTATCTCCTACCTTCGTTGGCTC
>USFH01000191.1 GCA_900553925.1 uncultured Clostridium sp. | reverse complement strand
GTGATTCCGAAGGTTTCAGAGTTTTGCTCTTTTCGGGATGCACTGGCACGCGCAGGTGAGTTTGACGTGTTGCTGCTTCCGTATGAGAGTGCAGAGGGAATTGCCTATGCAAGAGAGGTAATCGCACAGGCGGCAGACCTTCCGGCAGGCTCTAAGGTGGCGGTATTTATCGGACCGGAGGGTGGTTTTGCACAGGAAGAAGTTGCGGCGGCACAGGAGAAGGGGGCGAAGGTAATCACACTTGGGAATCGGATTTTGCGAACGGAGACAGCCGGACTTGCCGTGTTGTCGATTCTGATGTTCTCGATGGAACAATAAATAAAGGATACGAGGAGGAACGATATATGGAAAGAGCATGGATGAAACATAGGAAGAAGAGACTTGCAGCACTGTTGCTGGCTATATGCATGGTGGCAGGGATGCTGCTTGGGGTTACACCCGGGACTGTCAGGGCGGCAGAACTGCCATCTGTCTATTACAGTGGTCATATGCAGACTTACGGGAATCTGGCACAGGTAAAGGATGGAACAACGTTAGGTAATCTCGGTACCGGGAAAAGGCTGGAGGCAATCAAGATTGATTCATCGGTCAAGCTTACTTACCGGGCACATGTGCAGAGCTATGGCTGGCAGGATTGGAAGACGAACGGACAGCTTGCAGGCACAATGGGAAAAGGGAAACGGTTAGAGGCAGTCTGTATCCGATTGACGGGACAGGATGCAATGATGTATGATATCTACTATCGGAGCCATATCAGCGGCGGAGACTGGCTTGGATGGTCAAAAAACGGTGCAATCTCCGGCACATGCGGGTATGGCGTCAAGCTCGACGGAATCCAGATCCAGCTTGTTGCCAAGGATGCGGCAGCGCCGGGGAGCACGGATTATGGAAGCATTGAACAGGAAAAGGCAGTTTCGGTTGTATACTCCGGGCACGTGCAGACATACGGAAATCTTCCTGAGACATCAAATGGCGCCATACTTGGAACAATCGGACAGGCGAAGCGTATGGAAGCTATCTCCATTTCTTTGAGAAATACTGATGTGGACGGAGGCATATCCTACCGGGTACATGGACAGACCTATGGCTGGCAGTCTCTCCGTTCGAATGGACAGATGGCTGGCACAACCGGACAGGCAAAACGGTTAGAAGCAATCGAAATCAATCTTACAGGTAACATTGCAAGATACTATGATATTTATTACCGGGTACATATCCAGAGCTATGGCTGGTTAGACTGGGCAAAAAACGGTGCTACAGCCGGTTCTGTGGGTATGGCAAAGCGGATGGAAGCGATTCAGATCAAGCTCGTTGCAAAGGGCGGAACAGCACCCGGAACAACTATGTACCCATTTGTGAAATCAGTATTTGATTCCGTAGGATCAAACCGGGTTGTTCAGGGAATCGGCAATGTGGATCTGTGGCTTGGAGATTCCAGAATGGTTGGATTCGGTAATACGATTTACGGATATATGGATCGTAACGAATCGATTCATTCAAATTTCCTTGCGAAAGTATCCGGAGGATGCGTGTGGCTGAACAGTAAAGGGTATCAGCATATCTGCGAGACATTGAACCAAAAGCCGAACGCCGTGATCGTGTCAAACTTTGGATTGAATGATATATATAATTATGAGAATTATGCAGCATTTTATAAGAAACTGCATGCAGAATATCCGCTTGCAACAATCTGTGTTATGTCGGTAAATCCGGTAGGAGCGAACTTCCGGTATAGTAACAATTATGGTGCTGCCGGATTCAATCAGAACATTCGTGAATTTAACGAATATATGCGTAATCACGTAGCTGATTTTAATGGGTATTTTATCGATACATATTATGGACTCAATCCGCAGACGATTGCAGATGGTGTACATTATTCTGCTCCGACATGCCGGAGTATCTATAAATATGTGACAGGAAATTAGAATAGACGTAGTAAGAGGCTAAAGGAAATTTATGGAATGTTATTTTGATAATGCAGCGACAACGGCTGTATTCCCAGAGGTAAAGGAACTGATGATGACACTGCTGGACGTGGATTATGGAAATCCATCGTCCCAGCACAAGAAGGGATTAACGGCGAAAGACTATGAACGCACCGCGACAGAACAGGTGGCGCAGACGCTCAAATGTATGCCGAAGGAGATCGTATTTACATCCGGCGGCACAGAGGCAAATAACCTTGCCTTAATCGGGGCGGCACTGGCACACCGCCGCGCGGGCAAGCATATTATCACGACACCGATCGAGCATGCATCGGTACTTTCCACGGTGGAGTTCCTGCAGAAGGAAGGCTTCGAGGTAAGCTTCCTGGAAGTCGGTTCTGACGGAAAGGTTGATCTGGACAGTCTCTCGAAGCAGCTGCGTGACGATACAATACTTGTTAGCTGCATGTATGTGAATAATGAGATTGGAAGCATCCAGCCGATTGAGGCGCTTGTGAAGCTTGTGAAGGCACACAATCCGCAGACGCTCGTGCATGTCGATGCGGTACAGGCATATGGTAAATTAAAATTCACCCCGAAGCAGCTCGGTGTGGATCTGCTTTCAGTGAGCGGACATAAGATCCATGGACCGAAGGGCAGTGGGGCACTCTATATCAAGGACAAGACACTGATCCGCCCGATTATTTACGGAGGCGGGCAGCAGAACTTCATGCGTTCCGGTACGGAGAACCTGCCGGGAATCGCAGGCATGGGGCTTGCGGCGCAGATGATCTATACCGATCATGAGGCGAAGATGCAGCATGTGCGGGAGGTGCGGGATTATCTCGTATCGGAAGTTACGAAGATCGAGGGTGTCTACGACCATTCCGGTGAGGCACCCCATATTGCGAGTATCAGCTTCGAAGGCGTGCGTGCCGCGGTTTTGATGCGCGCAATCGGTGATAAAGGCATCTATGTATCGGCAGGTTCTGCCTGTTCTTCGAACAAACCACAGGTAAGCCATGTTCTGACCGCAATCGGATTGTCACAGGAGCAGTTAGAATCGACACTTCGTTTCAGCTTCTGCGAGTGGAACACGAAGGAAGAAGTGGATTATTGTGTGGCAGTATTAAAGGAGACTCTTCCGATGCTGCGGCGCTATACACGGAAGAAATAATTGATATTCCCCGCTGTTTCTGCTATAGTGAATCGTTGGAAGATACAAATAAAGCAGTTAGAAATGAGGATTACAATGCAGTATAAGATGTTTTTGATCAAATATGCGGAGATCGGAACGAAGGGAAAGAATCGTTACGTCTTCGAGGAGATTATGTGCAAGCGTATGCGTGCACGTTTAAAGCCACTTGGGAAGTTCGAAGTTCGCCGGGAATACGGACGTATTTTTGTGGAAGCATTTTCAGAGTATGATTACGACGATGTCATGAAGGTGCTCACAACGATCTTCGGTATCGTTGGTGTGTGTCCGGTCAAGGTTGTGGAGGAGTTAAGCTACGAGGCAATCTCCGAGGCAGTGGTTGCACATGTGGCAGAAGAATATAATGACAAGCATTTTACATTCAAGGTAAATGCAAGAAGAAATAATAAGACATTTCCAAAGACTTCGATGGAGTTAAACTGCGATCTTGGTGCGGATTTATTGAATGCGTATCCGGATATGACGGTCGATATCCATAGACCGGATGTATTCATCAATGTGGAGGTACGAAATGTCACATATATTTATTCCCAGATCATTCCGGGACCGGGCGGACTTCCGGTCGGCACGAACGGTAAGGGTATGACGCTTCTTTCCGGCGGTATCGACAGCCCGGTTGCGGCA
>USFH01000190.1 GCA_900553925.1 uncultured Clostridium sp. | reverse complement strand
CATACCCATATAAATTTGAACAGGAGGAATAAAATTATGCAGTTAGAAACATTACAGAAAGACATGATCGCCGCTATGAAGGCAAGAGATAAGGCAAGAAAGGATTCCATCTCTTCTCTGATTTCCGCAGTGAAGAAGGTAGCCATCGACGAGGGCTGCCGCGATGACATCAAGGAAGAACTGGTAGATCGTGTAATCTTAAAGGAGTTAAAGACAGCAAAAGAGCAGATCGATACCTGCCCGGCAGAGCGTACAGACCTGCTTGCAGAGTATCAGGCACGTTACGATGTCATTAACGAGTATGCGCCATCTCTGATGAGCGAGGATGAGGTAAAGGCATTTCTGACAGAGAAATGTGCAGATGTGATCGCTACAAAGAACAAGGGAATGATCATGAAGACGGTTATGCCACAGTTAAAGGGCAAGGCAGACGGCAAGGTGATCAACGCGGTTGTAGCAGAACTTTGTAAGTAAAAGAAAGTAATATTGTGTAGGAACTTCATCATATGTTTGAATGATAGATATGAAAGAAGATGACATATGAACAGTTCCACGCGCATCAGGCAGGGTGCAGCAGGCATCCTGCTTTTCGTAATAGGGATTTTGATGAGTCTTGTGTTACACAGACCGGCACCGGAGCATCTGCGGGAATTTTCGATGGAACGGCTGCTTCGGACATCGCTGCTTCCGGTTGGACAGACGATGTATATCTGGGGCGGCGGCTGGAATCAGGAGGATGCAGGGGCTGGCAGGGAGGCTGTCACACTTGGCGTATCAAAGCGATGGGCGGAATATGCCGCAAGACAGACAGAAACATATGATTTTGACAAGACCAGATATCAAAGTCACGATGGGTTGGATTGCTCCGGTTATATCGGCTGGCTTTTGTACAATGTATTTCATACCCTAAACGGAGAGACCGGATATGTGACCGGAGCGTCGAAGATGGCACGTGCCTGTGCGGCACGCTGTTGGGGGTATCTGGTGCAGGGAGACTATAAACCGGGCGATATATGCAGTATGGAAGGGCATGTCTGGATGAGTCTGGGGCGCTGTATGGATGGAAGTGTACTGCTTGTACATGCAAGTCCGCCAGGTGTGCGTATCTGTGGGACATATCTTGATGATGGCGCAAAAAGCGAGGCGGTGAAGCTTGCCGAACAGGTGATGCAGAAAAAGTATCCGGCGTGGTACGCGAGATATCCGGAGTGCGGAGTCGGGTATTTCTATCTAGAGGATTCTGTCAGTATGCGGTGGTATACGGACGAGGAGACAGATCCATACCACCTGCAGGAGATGTGGGCAGAGGATGTGGTTCATTTCTTATATCCGGATATGTAAGAAGTATATGGAAGCGAAAGAAGAGGAGCTATGGGAGTCATTTACAAAAATGTCAATTATGATTATTGTGCCATGTTGATTATATCCATATTGATTATAACAACGATTCTCAGACGAATGATCAAGGGAAAAGTGAACCGTTCTTTTTTGGAAGTGTTGGTTGTGGCATGGCTTACAATTTTGTTTGATATCTGGGCGGTGCATCTGGATAATCTTGGTGTGCAGCAGGTGTTTACCAAATATGTGGCGCATATGGGATACCTGGTGCTGCATAGCTTAGAAATGCCATTTTATATTACATATCTGGTAGCAATAACAGATACCTGGCATTTGTTCAAGGCGAAACGGCTGCTTGCTTTTTTGCCATTGTTTCCGGTGCTTGTGATAACCGGACTGATTCTGACGAGTCCGGCAACAAAATGGATTTTTTATATCAATGCACAGTATGAATATACGCGAGGTAAATATTTTACGCTGTTATATGTATGCGCAGTGATTTATTTGATTTACGGATTGGCTTATCTGTGGATGCATCGGAAGATGTTTCGGCGAAGATATTTCGTTTCTTTGGGAATTTTCTTTGCGGCGGAGATTGCAGGCATTGTTATACAGTATTTTTATCCGTCATTACTGGTAGAGATGCTTTGTATGTCGATTGGTCTGTTGTTTATTTCGCTGATGCTGCAACGTCCGGAAGAGCGGTTGGATGTAGTGACTGGCTTAAATAAAATTACAGCGTATATGGATGATATGCGTCAGGCGTTCATGACGAGAAAACCATTACATATCATTATGGCCAACATTACAAACTATGCATCCTTGCTTGAATTACTTGGATATGGGAAATGCATGCGGGTGATGGCAGGGATTTCGGAATATATGATGCGTCTGGATAAAGAGAAGAAATTAAAGGCTGCAATGTATTATCTGGGACAAGGAAAATTCCGATATGTGTTGGAAGATACGCCGTCTGACCATGTTCCGGATATAGCGGAAGAAATAAATCGTACTTTGAAAGCCTGTTTCGTAATCAACCAGATGTCGGTCAATTTTGTTGCCAATATTTGTATTGCAGATTGCCCGGAAGATGTCTCGGATGTGGATACGCTGATGGCGTTTGGAGATACATTACAGACACTCCCTGTTACCGGCAATATCATGGTGGCTTCAGAATTGATGAAACAATTGCATTTTGATATGATGCACGATATGGATGCGATTATTGAATCTGCGTTGTCAAATAAACGGTTCGAGGTATATTACCAGCCGATTTATTCTGTGAAGGAGAAAAAATTCCATTCTGCGGAAGCTTTGATCCGGCTAAAGGATGAAAAGTATGGTTTTATCTCGCCGGAGGTATTTATACCGGTAGCGGAGAAGAGTGGAGCAATCCACAAAATTGGTGATTTCGTGCTTGAACAGGTATGTGCATTTATTGCAAGCGACGAATATAAGAAGCTTGGAATGTCCTATATCGAAGTGAATTTGTCTGTGGTACAGTGCATGCAGCCAAAACTCGCCAATCATATTATGGAGATTTTAAATCGGTATGGTGTACGACCGGAACAACTGAATCTGGAGATTACAGAGACAGCTGCATCCATCTCACAACAGGCACTGGAGGATAATATTGAAGATCTGACCAACATGGGAATGAAATTTTCTTTGGATGATTTTGGAACCGGATATTCGAATATGCAGCGTATCGTAAAATTACCATTCGATATTATTAAATTAGACCGGACATTTACGGAGTTATACGATAATCCGAAGCTTGGGATTGTGCTGACGAATGCAATCAATATGATCAAGGCAATGAAGATGAAGATTGTAGTCGAAGGCGTGGAGACAGCAGAGATGTTAAAACTGTTTTCGGATTTAGAGTGTGAATATATTCAGGGATATTACTTCTCGAAACCGGTTCCACAGGAAGAATTCGTAAAATTTATCCAGGCATCCTCATAAGAGGAACGCCTGGATTTTCTTTTTCTTATATTATTTCGTTTTTCTAAGCTCGTTGATGCGTTCTTTGATGGATTCAAATTCAGCCTTGTGTTTAAAGGATACAGAACCCGGGTTACGGCTTAAGATACGTGTAGCATGCTTGCGCATCTTCTGGGAGCGGTGATCAACACGATCTCTGGCTGCCTGGAGCCGGCTCTGGAATTCTTCGGTGAGTTCTTCTTTGCTCTTGTTAAATTCCAATCCTTTCTCTTTCAGATAATCCTGGAACTTTGTCTTGTCATCCTCCGCAAAGGCATGTATCACATCAAGACGTTTCTGCAGACGCTGGACTTCCTCGTTTTCAAGGATGATCTTCTTTAAATCAAATGCTTCCTGTGCAGATGTAATCATATCCCAGATAAAATAAACCGCGAATACGATATCGATGACCATCAGAGGTACAGCAGGAAGGGATAAAACAAGTTTTTCAATCGGGGTATGCACAAGCCCGGTCAGAAGCA
>USFH01000189.1 GCA_900553925.1 uncultured Clostridium sp. | reverse complement strand
ATCCCATCCACATCATAATCAGAGATGATACGGATTTTACTACCGCTCCGGATCTTCTCCGCCATAATCCCGCACCCGGTATCCATGTCCTTCATGAGTGCCGGATCATGTGCCAGACTAAGATCATCGTTCAGATACCGCCGCACTGCATCCGCCTCTGTAATCCCCCGGTTGATCAGGATACGCATCTGCGTCTCATTGATTCCACACTCTGCCGCCAGCGCCTGCATACCCGGCATATTCGGTTTCACACGCCATTCCTGTTTTCTGTATTCTGCCATATATCCACCCAAAAATGGGGCTGCCGAGACAGCCCCACCATTTATCTTTTATGCTTTTTTCTTTGTATGTTTCTTCATTGTGTACCACAGTGGTCCCGTAATACATACCGATGAGTATGCACCACATACGATACCAAGCATCAACGTAAATGTAAATTCCTTCAGAGAAGTTACGCCCATCACGAACAACACGAATACCATGATGAAGGTTGTCAGAGATGTATAAATCGTTCTTGTAAATGTCTGACCGATACTCTTGTTGACAAGCGCTTCCAGGCTCTCTTTGCTATCCTGTGTACGCATATTCTCACGGATACGGTCGAAGATGATGATCGTCGCGTTAATTGAATAACCTACGATTGTCAACATACAGGCAATAAATGTATTACCGACCGACAATGTTCCGATAGAGTATGCCGCGAATACAACCAATACGTCATGTACAAGTGCAAGTACCGCACTGATACCGAACTTCACATCCGAGAACCGGAATGCAATATAGAGCAGCATCAAAACAGAAGATACCGCGATTGCTACGATTGCGTCCTTCTTCATCTCTCCACTGATAGTAGAGCTGATACTCTGGTTGTCCACTTCTGTTGCCTTAAACTGTGATTTCAGAAGATCATCTACCTGCGCACTCTGCTCTTCTGTAAGCTCTGCAGTCTTGAAGATAACCTGATTGTTACCTTCTACTGTCTGGATCTGAATCGTTCCGGCGTCAATTCCGACTGCTTTCGCGATTGCCGGTGCAACCTCTGACTCCGCACGCTCGAGTGTATATACATCATCGTCTGCAAAGGTTGCAGTTGTTGATGTACCACCTGTAAACTCCAGACTATAGTTCAGGGACTTGCCGATTCTGGAATGGTTCACACCAAGGAATGCAAGTCCTGCAATAATCACGATCAATGAAGCCACGCCACAGATTTTGAAATTCTTCACATATCCATGGATCTTCGGCTCCTTCGCCTTACCATACATCTTAGGGTTCTGTACCCCAAGCTCAAGGAACGAATTCAACAGCATCTTTGTCACAAACAGCGCTGTGAACATAGAAAGCACAATACCAAGCATCAATGTAACAGCGAATCCCTTGATACTACCGGAACCGAGAAGCATCAATACAACTGTCGCAATCAAAGTTGTGATATTTCCATCCAGGATTGCCGAAAGTGCTTTGGAGAAACCTGCTTTTACAGCCGCACGCACACCATTGCCTGCGGAGATTTCCTCACGGATACGTGTAAAGATGATGACATTCGCATCTACCGCCATACCGATTGACAGGATAATACCTGCAATACCCGGAAGTGTCAGCGTGATGTGACGGATGCTTAAGATCAGGAGCATCAATACAACATATCCTGTCAGCGCCAGACTGGCAAGGAATCCAGGGAAACGGTATAACACAATCATCAGGATACATACCAGTCCGAAACCGATTGCACCGGCGATCAAGCTGGTTGATACTGCTTTCTGACCAAGCTTCGCACCAACGATGTTATACTGGATCTGTTTTAACTCGAGAGGCAGAGCACCAATCTTGATTGTAGCTGCCAGATTCTCTGCTTCATCATAATCCGAAATCTTGTTGATTACAGCATTTCCGTCTGTGATCGCACTCTGCACGGTTGGTGCACTTGCAACCTTACCGTCATAGATAATATAAATCGGCTTACCGATATTCGCTGCCGTTGCAGTAGCGAACTTCGAAGCACCATCTTCTGTGAACTGAAGCTGTACGACATAATCCTTGACTGTACCGGAATCATCCACGCCTGCCTGTGCATTCTTGATATCCGAACCGGTCAGAACAGCCTCGTATGCATCGTCCGTACCATTGTTCTGATTATTCTGCCAGATCGTATAGTTCTCGGAATCAAGGAACAGAAGCTGTCCCGGCTGACCGAGCTGATCCAATACGTCATGCGCATCCACCTTCTCGGTGTTTAACGGAATCTCAACCGTGATACGGTCATCGCCTTCCTGATACACTTCACCCTCAGAGCTGTACTCATCCACTCTTCGCTGCAGCTTATCAACCGTTGCGGCAATCTCGTCCTTAGATGGCTTCTCGTCCTGAATCTCATAAGTTACAGACAGACCACCCTGCAAATCAAGTCCCAGAGGAACATTCGCAGTCTTACCGGATTCATTTTTTCCCACGCCGGCGATCGCCATATAGATACCGCCAGCCAGAAGCAGGAAGAAAATGATCAGATTGATGACTGCTTTTCTTTTTGTCTTCTTCATCGTCTTTTATCTCCTTCATTTATCTTACTCTGACGCTTCTTCATCCGCCAGAGCCGCTTTCATCATGATTGCACACTCGACACGTTTGCGCTGTAACTCACAGCCTACATCGTATGCATCCAATATATTGCCATGGAACTGATACGAATTCGCCGCACAGCCGCCACTGCAATAAAACCTTGCGAAACAATCCTTGCACTTATCCTTCGCATAGACATTGCAGAGCTTGAATTCTTCTACAATATCATTACGGTCTACGCCGTGGAATACATCTCCGAGCTTGAACTCATCCTGTCCGACAAACTGATGGCACGGATACAAATCTCCGGTCGGTGTCACTGCCAGATATTCTGTTCCGGAACCACATCCGGACAGACGCTTGTACACGCACGGTCCACCATTCAGGTCAAGCTTGTAATGGAAGAATGTTACCGGTTTTCCTTCCTTCTCCCTGCGGATCAGGTCTACCGCCAGCTTATCATACTGCTCGAAGATTACCGGCAGGTCTTCCTCACGGATCGCATAATCGTTCTCATCCGGTGTGACAACCGGCTCAATGGATATCTCCTTGAATCCAAGCTCTGTCATGAGCTCGAAATCCTTCATAAAATCCAGATTATTTCTCGTAAATGTACCGCGCACGTAATAGCTCTTGTCGCCACGCTTCTCCACGAACTTCTGGAACTTCGGCACGATGATATCGTAGCTGCCCTTACCGTTTCTGGTCGGGCGCATCCGGTCGTTGATCTCTTTTCTACCGTCAAGACTCAACACAACGTTCGAAATCTCTTTGTTGCAGAAGTCAATGACTTCGTCGTTTAACAGCATGCCGTTGGTCGTCAGGGTGAAACGGAAGTTCTTGTTCGCCGCCTTCTCCTTGCTGCGTCCATATGCTACGATCTCCTTCACCACATCGAAGTTCATCAGCGGCTCGCCGCCGAAGAAATCCACCTCCAGATTGTGCCGGGAGCCGGAATTTTCGATCAGGAAGTCCAGCGCCCGCTTGCCCACCTCATAGCTCATCAGCGCCCGGTCGCCGTGGTACTTGCCCTGACTGGCAAAGCAGTAGGAGCAATTGAGGTTGCAGGTGTGGGCAATGTGCAGGCACAGTGCCTTGACCACGCCTGCCGTTTTGGCTTTCAGATCACCGGCCATAGGCTGGAAGGTATCTTCGGTAAACAGCTTGCCCGCCGCCTTCAGCTGGGCGATCTGGTCATAGCATTCGCCTACCTCCTCCGGCGTCACGCCCTCGGTGGAACGGTACTTTTCTG
>USFH01000188.1 GCA_900553925.1 uncultured Clostridium sp. | reverse complement strand
TAACTGCTCAACAGGATCTGAAGGGAAATCTGTACCTAACTGGTTCTTGTACTCAGCCTTGAACTGCTCTGCTAACTCTTTTAAGTCAGCTGCTGTAAGGTCGATATCAAATTTAACGCCTCTCTCTTCTTTCATCTTGTCGATGAGCTGCTCAAAGTATTTTTTACCAACTTCCATAACTACATCTGAGAACATCTGAATGAAACGTCTATATGAGTCATATACGAAACGCTCGAATGCAGGATCCGGATTACCTTTGATCATTGCAGCAACTACTTCGTCATTTAAACCAAGGTTTAAGATAGTGTCCATCATACCAGGCATGGAAGCTCTTGCTCCGGAACGAACAGATACTAATAACGGATTCTCAAGATCGCCGAATTTCTTTCCGTTGATCTCTTCCATTTTCTTAACGCCTTCCATAGCCTGAGCCATGATCTCGTCGTTGATCTTGCGACCATCTTCATAGTACTGTGTACAAGCCTCTGTTGTGATTGTGAATCCCTGTGGTACAGGAAGTCCGATGCTTGTCATCTCTGCAAGGTTGGCACCCTTACCACCAAGAAGATTACGCATGGTCATGTCGCCTTCGCTAAACATATAAACCCACTTGTTTGCCATTTGTCATATACCTCCTAAGTAATCAAATTTCTGCGATAGCAGACTATGGCACGTCCCCATCACACTGCAAGAAATTATAACATAATTTTCACAATTGATAAAGGCATTTTTATAAATATTTAGTAAAATCGCCATAAAAAAACATAAAAAGAAAGGCAATTGGTTTTCCGGACGTATTTTACGCGGAAATCAACTGCCTTTTTTATTCTCTTTTCAGTCCGGGCTGCTCATATCTACTGCTGCGGCAAATCCGTTCCGGACACTTCCGTATCGTCTGTCGGGGTGCCGGTTGTTTCTTCCGGGTTCTGGACTTCCATCTTCTCCGGTGCATCTTTCACCCGCTCGAAAACCATGCTTTCTGTATCCATTGATACGGTGAGCATTCCATTTTCCACGGTAAAAGCAATCTCCTCATCATCCGAATAAAGCATGCCTTCCTTCCATTGAAACTGCTCTGTCTCCTCCCCGAAGCCAAGGCTTGCCGTGCCATCCGCATACAACGTAAGTGCCATGGAATCCAGCCCATATGATACGATATCGTCGTGAGAATAGCTGTCCCCGTCCGACTCCATGGAATACAGATGGTATACCCCCGCAGCCGAAGCCTTCTTCTCTGATTTTGCACAGGCCGCGAAGATACACATGCATCCCACAAGTAAAAATGAAAGTACGATCATGCGAAGCGCCGTTTGTCGTGTTCTCATGTTGCCGTCCTCTCGTACAACTTGGTTTCTATATAGCCTATGCGCAAATCCTCTGTTTAGAACTTATTTTTCATAGCAGGAAAATACCGCCTGTTTCTTCTCATCGGAAAGCTTTGGTGTGATAAGGCTCACAACCGGAACGATGAGAAGTCCGGCAAGCATTGCAAATGCACCACAGTTGATCGGCGACTGCAACACGGTTGGGAATGATGCTCTTGCAAGCATATTCGCTACCATGATGCCACTGCCGAACAGGAAGTTCACAAGCACGGCGGCCTTCGTCACACCCTTCCAGTACAGGCTGTAGATAAATGGTGCAAGGAATGCCCCTGCAAGTGCGCCCCACGAAATACCCATAAGCTGTGCGATAAATGTCACGCCGCTCTTATACTGTACAACCGCGATCACTGCAGAGATTGCGATAAATACAACGATGAAGATACGCATGATAAATACCTGTTTCTTCTCTGTCATCTCCTTCACGATCGTGCCACGGATCATATCCAGCGTCAGTGTCGAAGAAGATGCGAGCACCAGTGACGATAATGTCGACATGGATGCAGAAAGAACTAAGATTACAACAACCGCGATCAAAAACGGAGACAGCTTCTCGATCATCGCCGGGATAATCGCATCATAGCCCTGTGCCGCGATGTCGATATCATACAGTCTGCCGAAACCACCGAGGAAATAACAGCCACCAGCTACAATGATTGCGAAGATTGTGGATATTAATGTTCCTTTTCCGATTGACTTCTCATCCTTGATTGCATAAAACTTCTGTACCATCTGAGGAAGTCCCCATGTGCCAAGTGACGTCAGGATCACAACACACAGAAGTCCAAAAGGATCCGGTCCGAAGAACGATGCAAATGCTCCCGGTGTGGAAGTTGCCTGCGCATCCTCTACTCGTGCCAATGCATCGATTGCCTGCATGAATCCACCATTTGATTTTAATACCGATGCAATGACCGCGATGATTCCGATGATCATGATACATCCCTGGATAAAATCATTGATGGCTGTCGCCATGTAACCGCCTGCGATCACATAGATTCCGGTAAGCACTGCCATCACGACGATGCAGACTGTATAATCCAGGTTAAACGCCATCCCGAACAATCTTGAAAGTCCGTTGTAAAGCGATGCCGTATACGGAATCAGGAATACAAATACGATTAGGGACGCCAAGATCTTAAGCATCTTCGAATCAAACCGGACACCGAAGAATTCCGGCATCGTCTTACTCTCTAAATGCTGGCTCATTGTCCTCGTCCGTCTGCCAAGTACATTCCATGCAAGCAGGGAACCGATAAACGCATTTCCAAGCCCGATCCATGTGGAAGCAAGACCGAACTTCCATCCGAACTGTCCCGCATATCCGATAAAGATAACTGCGGAAAAGTATGAGGTTCCGTATGCAAATGCAGTCAGCCATGGTCCAACATTTCTTCCACCTAATACAAATCCATTGACATCGGTCGCATGCCTCCGGCAGTATACGCCGACACCGATCATCACTCCAAAAAATATTACTAACATGATAATTTTAATCGCCATTTTCTCTCTCCTTTTTCTTCTGTCTGGTGATTGTAAATTCCTTCAATCAAGTTCTTTTTTATTGCGTTATTGCGTAACGCTTTACTGTATTAAAGCGCTCTGATTAAAAGAAAAGGGATGCCGACAAGCATCCCTGTCTCTTATCTTCTTTTAGTATTCAAATTTCTTCTCGAAGTAAGACTTCAAATCTTCGATCTTCACACGCTCCTGCTCCATCGTATCACGATCACGGACAGTTACAGCGCCGTCTGTCTCGGACTCAAAATCGTAAGTCACACAGAACGGAGTACCAATCTCATCCTGTCTTCTGTAACGCTTACCGATGTTTCCTCTGTCATCGAACTCGCAGTTATATGTCTTTGCAAGCTCTGTATAGATCTTCTCTGCACCTTCGTTCAGCTTCTTAGAAAGCGGAAGCACACCGATCTTAACCGGTGCTAATGCCGGATGGAAATGAAGCACGGTTCTCATATCCGGCTTATCCTCGGTTCCGATGTTCTCCTCGTCATAAGCGGCACAGAGGAATGCAAGTGTCACACGGTCTGCTCCCAGTGATGGCTCGATAACGTAAGGAATGTATTTTTCCTTCTTCTCATCGTCGAAGTACTCCATTGGCTCACCGGATGTATTCTGATGCTGTGTCAGATCGTAATCGGTACGGTCTGCGATTCCCCACAGCTCGCCCCAGCCAAATGGGAACAGGAACTCAATATCCGTTGTACCCTTACTGTAGAAACAAAGCTCCTCCGGAGAATGGTCACGTGCACGCATCTCATCATCCTTGATTCCAAGATCCTTCAGCCAGTTAATACAGAATTCTCTCCAGTAACGGAACCATTCCATATCTGTACCAGGCTCGCAGAAGAACTCCAGCTCCATCTGCTCAAACTCTCTTGTACGGAATGTGAAGTTACCCGGTGTGATCTCGTT
>USFH01000187.1 GCA_900553925.1 uncultured Clostridium sp. | reverse complement strand
ATTGGTCAAATCTTGGTCAAAACCCCTTGACCAACTATATATTTTAGTACATCCAAGCTCTGAAACCCTTGATTTTCCTGCATTCCTACTTATCAATAGACTTCATTGTCGGGAAGAGTAAAACGTCTCTGATGGCCGGGGAATCTGTCAAAAGCATTACCAGACGGTCGATTCCGTAACCGATTCCACCTGTCGGCGGCATACCGATAGACAGTGCGTTTAAGAAATCCTCGTCTGTATGGTTTGCCTCTTCATCACCGGCTTCAAATGCGGCATCCTGTGCAGCAAAACGCTCTCTCTGGTCTACCGGGTCGTTTAACTCGGAATAAGCGTTACACATTTCCCAGGTGTTGATGAAAAGCTCAAAACGCTCTACCTTCTCCGGATCAGAAGGTTTCTTCTTGGTAAGCGGAGAAATCGCAAGTGGATGGTCCATGACAAATGTCGGCTGAATCAGATTCTTCTCGCAGAACTCCTCGAAGAACAGGTTGATAATATCACCCTTCTTATGACGATCCTCGTATGCGATATGGTGCTCGTCAGCCAGCTTCTTCGCCTCTGCATCATCTGCTACCTGATCAAAATCAATACCTGTATATTTCTTGATCGCGTCATTCATTGTCAGACGCTCAAATGGCTTACCAAAATCGATTTCAATACCATTGTAAGAAATCTTTGTACTGCCACATACCTTCTCTGCAAGGTAACGGAACATAGACTCTGTCAGTTCCATCATGCCCTCGTAATCGGTATATGCCTGATACAACTCCATCAATGTAAACTCCGGATTGTGACGGGTATCCACACCCTCATTACGGAATACACGACCGATTTCGAACACTCTTTCCAGTCCGCCAACGATCAGTCTCTTCAGATATAATTCCAGTGAGATACGAAGCTTTACATCTTCATTTAATGCATTGTAATGTGTCTCAAATGGTCTTGCTGCGGCACCACCTGCATTCGATACGAGCATTGGTGTCTCAACTTCCATGAAATCACGGCCTGCAAGGAAATTACGGATCTCCTTCAGAATCTGCGAACGCTTGATGAACACTGCCTTGCTTTCCTGGTTCATGATCAGGTCTACGTATCTCTGACGATAACGCATATCCGTATCGGTCAGTCCATGGAACTTCTCCGGAAGGATCTGCAAAGACTTTGACAAAAGTGTCATCTCCTCGGCATGAATGGAAATCTCACCCGTCTTTGTACGGAATGCATATCCCTTCACACCATAGATATCTCCAATGTCAGACTTCTTGAAATCTGCATAGCTTTCTTCACCGATTACATCTCTTGCAACATAGACCTGAATATTTCCCTTCAGATCCTGAATGTTACAGAACGACGCTTTACCCATGACACGCTTGAACATCATACGTCCGGCAATGCTCACATGAATCGGAGAAGCGTCCATGATTGCTCTTCCCTCATTGTAATCGTTCGTCAGAACTTCCTTCTTCTGCTCGTCATCCAACCCCTCTACATCCGGTGTCGGTCTGCCTGCCAGAAGCTCTGCTTCGTGTGCGATGTAAGTTTCCTTTACATCTTCACTATGATTTGTCACATCATATTTTGTAATCTCAAACGGATCTTTTCCCGCTGCCTGCAGTTCTGCGAGCTTATCGCGACGCACCTGCAACAGCTTGTTTGTATCCTGCTGCTTATTCTCTGCCACTTTTTACTTCTCTCTTTCTTATCGAATATCCAGAATACGGAAATCAAAGTTTCCTTCTGGCGCCTCTACTGTCACAGTCTCACCCACACGTCTCTTCAGAATAGCCATACCAAGTGGGGATTCATTCGAAAGCTTTCCGTCGAGAATATTCGACTCCGTAGAACCTACGATCTGGAATGTATTCACCTCATCCAGGCCAATATCCAATACAGATACTTCGGAACCAAAGTGTACAACGCCCTGCTCTGTTTCCTCTTCGTCTGCAACCTCTGCGTACTTGAGGATCTTCTCGATCTCCTCGATACGAGCCTCGATATCTCTCTGCTCGTCCTTTGCTGCATCGTACTCGGCGTTCTCTGACAAGTCTCCTTGCTCTCTTGCTTCTTTGATCTTCTGTGCAATTTCCTGACGTCTATTTACCTTTAAGTCCTGTAACTCGTCCTCTAACTTACGAAGACCTTCTCTAGTCAACAGATTTTTCTTCTCAGCCATCTCTATTTTCCTTTCTTTCACGAAATACTTGCCCAGACTTCTTCCGAGCATACATGCTTGAATTATATCGGATATTCCATCATATGTCAAACGTGATTTCTACTGTTTTACCAATATTTTTCTCCCTTTGTGTGCCGCTTATTGTGCCAAAAATCCGCAAAGCCATTTCTGACCTTGCGGATTTCACATTTCTCTTTCTGTAATTGTTCTGTCTTACAGCATCCGATTAGTGATGGAACAGACGGATTCCTGTAAATGACATAACCATATCGTACTTGTCTGCACACTCGATCACAAGATCATCACGTACAGAACCACCCGGCTGTGCGATATACTTCACACCACTCTTCTTTGCACGCTCTACGTTATCAGAGAATGGGAAGAATGCATCAGAGCCAAGGGTTACGTCGGTATTTCCATCGAGCCATGCACGCTTCTCCTCGCGTGTAAATACCGGTGGCTTTACCTTGAAACGCTTCTGCCATTCGCCCTCGCGAAGTACATCCTCATACTCATCACCGATGTAGACATCGATTGCATTGTCACGGTCTGCACGTCCAAGGGAATCTACAAACTGCAGATTCAGAACCTGTGGTGCCTGACGGAGATACCAGTTATCTGCCTTCTGTCCGGCAAGTCTTGTACAATGTACACGGGACTGCTGTCCGGCACCGATACCGATTGCCTGTCCGTTCTTCACGTAACATACAGAATTTGACTGTGTATATTTCAGTGTGATCAGAGCAATCTTCATATCATTCTTTGCAGATTCCGGAAGATCCTTGTTCTTTGTCACAATGTTTGAAAGAAGTTCATCGTTGATTGGAAGCTCATTTCTTCCCTGCTCAAATGTGATACCATATACCTGCTTATGCTCGATTGGAGCCGGTACATAGGAAGGATCGATCTGAATAATATTGTAATTGCCCTTTTTCTTCTGCATCAGAAGCTCGATTGCCTCGTCTGTATAACCCGGTGCAATTACGCCATCGGATACCTCACGCTTGATGAGTCTTGCTGTATCCTTATCACACACATCGGAAAGTGCAATGAAATCACCGAAGGAAGACATACGGTCAGCGCCTCTTGCTCTCGCATAGGCACATGCCAGTGGAGAAAGCTCGCCGAGATCATCTACCCAGTAGATCTTCGCCAATGTATCGTCAAGCGGAAGTCCCACAGCCGCACCTGCCGGAGATACATGCTTGAAGGAAGTTGCTGCCGGAAGTCCGGTTGCTTCTTTCAGCTCCTTTACAAGCTGCCAGCCATTAAATGCATCCAAAAAGTTGATATAGCCCGGCTTACCATTGATTACCTTGACCGGAAGCTCGCTTCCATCCTCCATGTAGATACGGGATGGTTTCTGATTCGGGTTACATCCATACTTAAGCATAATTTCGTTTGCCATGATTTTTCATCCTCCGCTTTCTTAGACTCTGTCGTATTTATTGATAATCTTTGATGTTGCCTTGCCTGTCTCAATATCGATATAGCGAACAAACAAAGATACCTTGTTGTCCTCATTCAAAGAGTTCCACAGCATATCGGTAAATGCATCCATATCATCCGGGATTGCAACCAGCTTCGGCTCACCCTCAAAGCTTGGAAGTGGATTGCCATCACCCATATAGCTGTGGATTAAATGTCCGGTT
>USFH01000186.1 GCA_900553925.1 uncultured Clostridium sp. | reverse complement strand
CCCGCCTGTCCGGCTGCCCTTGATTACCTCCACAAGATAACATGCCAGCAAAGTAACATTGTAAATCGTATACCCGGTTACCGTGAACCGGTTTGCCCGGCTCGTTCCCTCCAGACTATTCAACGTGTTTTTTACCTCTGCGACCTTTTCCTGCATCTTCTCCTGCATATTATCATGTGCCGTAGTCATTGCTTCTTTTATGTTTTCTTCCATATCGCGCGTTCCTCCTATCGTTTATTTTTACTTTGAAAGATTCTTCAACTCTTCAACAAGCTGCATATCTTCCGGTCTCACCTTCATGTTCGTACAGAGATTCTTCCCTTCTGCCGTTGTCACACTGATCTCGATGATCGAACCCTCACCGATCTGCGACGATGCCGCCTTGAAAAATGCCGGAAGCTTCGGATGATTCGTTGTAAACTGCGCCAACAGCCCTTTTGCTTTCATTACATTCATTGGATTCATGTCTGTCTACTCTCCTTTAGCCCAGTCAAATGATGTCCGCACGGCTTTTTCCCAGCCGCGCACACGCTCATTCTTCTCTTCTTCTGTTATCTGTGGTTCAAATATCCGTTCGGTCTGTGCGTTACTTCGGATCTCGTCCATATCCTTCCAATAGGAAACAGCCAGTCCCGCCAGATATGCCGCTCCGAGCGCCGTCGACTCCACACATACCGGACGCCTGACCGGAACCTGTATGATATCTGCCTGCGTCTGCATCAGATAGTTATTCGCACTGGCTCCGCCATCCACATTCAGCGATTGCAGGTGAATCCCGGAATCCTGATTCATCGCCGCAAGCACATCCGCCACCTGATAGGCAATGGAATCAAGCGTTGCACGCACGATATGTTTTTTATTCACACCGCGTGTCAATCCCACGATCGTACCACGTGCGTAACTGTCCCAATACGGAGCACCAAGCCCGGTAAATGCCGGAACAACATAACACCCTGCCGTATCATCTACCTGTGTGGCAAGTTCCTCACTCTGTGCCGCATCCCGGATAAATTCCATCTCATCACGCAGCCACTGTATCGCAGCACCTGCAACGAAGATCGAACCTTCGAGTGCGTAATTGATCTTTCCTTCTCTGCCCCAGCCGATCGTCGTAACAAGCCCGTGCTTAGAAAGGATCGGTGTCGCACCGGTATTCATCAGAAGGAAACATCCGGTTCCATATGTATTCTTCGCGTCACCTGCCTGAAAACAATTCTGTCCAAACAACGCTGCCTGCTGATCGCCCGCGGCACCCGCAATCGGAATCTCGCCGCCTAACAGATTCGTACATGTATAACCATAAACCTCGCTGTTCGAACGCACCTTTGGCAGCATGCATTCCGGAATATCAAGCAGCTTTAAGATATCTGCATCCCACTGAAGTGTATGGATGTTGAACATCATCGTACGCGATGCATTGGAATAATCCGTCACATGTACCGTACCTCCGGTGAGCTTCCAGATAAGCCATGTCTCAACCGTTCCAAATAACAGTTCCCCGGCTTCTGCCCGTTTTCTCGCCTGCGGCACATGGTCTAACACCCATTTTACCTTTGTCGCGGAGAAATACGGATCTACGATCAAACCTGTTTTTTTCTGGATCACATCCTTAATCGGAAGCACATTTCCTTCTGCATCCATCATCGTCTGACCAAGCAATTTCTCACAATATTCCGCGGTTCTCCGGCACTGCCAGACAATCGCATTGCAGATTGGCTGTCCGGTCTTCTTATCCCAGATGATTGTTGTCTCACGCTGGTTCGTAATTCCGATTGCTGCGATATTCTCCGCCGTCACATTGATCTTAGACATTGCTTCCACCGCCACACCAAGCTGCGTCGACCAGATTTCATTTGCGTCATGCTCCACCCAGCCAGGCCTCGGAAATATCTGTGTAAATTCTTTCTGCGCCATACTCACGATCGTCCCGCTCTTATCAAATAAGATACAGCGATTGCTCGTTGTACCGGCGTCAAGCGCCATAATATAGCGTTTCTCCTGTCTCTCCAATACCCGTTCCTCACTTTTGTCCAAAAATTCTCTGATATCCGTAATTTAACTTCTGCTCCGGCTCCATGGCAGCTGCCATCTCCTGCGGTTCTGTCCGCACCTGTATCTGCCGCGCTTCCTGCATACGGTTTTCACATTCCGTATTTCCGCAGTTCATACAAATCCCCTGACACCTCTGCTCCGGATTGTCAGATAACAGTGCAAAAAAAACCACACTTTTCGATGGCTGTAACACGCCATATTCATTTGCCGTGATATCATTTTCCTGCCCGATATCTGCCGGTTGTCTGCCATATACCTCTGCAAGCAGCTTCTGCATGCCATCGAGCGGAATTTCCTCTCCGACAAATACATACCGCTTCACATAACGGCGATGAAATTTCGGATAACTCTGATTGAAATCCGCATACATCTGCAGAAGCAGCTCATTTGCCACGCACTCCACCATATAGCTTTCCGATAACGCATGCTCCCGCTCATAATATTCCTGCAGACGGTCCACACCCTCACCAAGCGTCATCGCTACAAGTGCCGACTGTTCCGCATCGAGAAGCGGAACGCCCCGCATCCGTGTGTTGATCCGATAGATTGCATACGGTGCCATGTAAGTGCGAACCTTCTCATACACCTGCTGCAACGCTTCTTTTTCTTCTGTGGAAAAATGATATTTGCGCATCACCTGCTCGATAAATGCATCCTTATTCGGTTGTTCGACTGCCATTCTGACTTTCATAGTCCCACTCTTACCATTAATTTTTTATAAAATCATATATGTCTTGATATACCCTTTTTCTGCCTTTTTCATTCAGGATTTCGTGGCGCATGCCCTTGTACATCGCGCCCCGGACATCCGTGTATCCAAGCTCTTTCATAAAATGAATTGCCTTTCCGAAATCACTTGGGCTGAGCGCACACGGATCATCCTTGCCGGAGAAAAACTTGATTGGCAGATCCTTATGCTTCATCTGCCAGCCATCCTTGCTGTATGTCTCCTGCAGAAGGTAGACCAGATTCTCATAACCATCGAGTGTAAACGTAAAATTACAATACCGGTCGTTGTTGTATTTCTCTACCGCATCCCTATCCGAATTAATCCATGCATGCTGCAGTTTTTCCTTCTTAAACCGTCTCTCATAGCTTGAATTCATCATAATGTGATCCATAAGCTTCGAATGCTTCCGTCTTCCCCTGCAGGCACGCAGGATCTTCAATAACCGGAGTCCCGGGGCAATGCCACGCCGCATCGATGGGCTTCCGACGATCACTGCCTTGTCAATCTCATCGTCATACCGTTTCAGGTAACAGCGTGCTACGAGAGAACCCATACTGTGTCCGAGCAGAATATATGGCACAGCTCCGACACTCTCCTTGATCAGCTCTGTCACCTGATGTGCATCTTCGATTAGTCCGTCATATCCGGCATCATAGAAATATCCAAGATCTGCATCACTTACAACACTGCTGCCATGTCCGCGATGGTCATGAATCACACACAGATATCCTTTCTCTGCCAGAAATTTCATAAAGTCATAATATCGTTCTTTGTGTTCGCACATTCCATGCAGTATCTGCACTACACCGATAATCTTTCCTTCCGGCGCAACCGTCATCGCATGGATTTCAAGCTTGTCTGCATGTGAATGAAATTTAAACTCTCTATACTTGACTGCCATCTATAGCCTCCTGTCTATGTTGCGTGTTCTCCCACTCAAGATGCCTTCTTCTAAACACCACATTTTTTGCAAATGTCCTGTAAACAGCACACATCACAATGTGGCTTCGTACGGGCACTGCATACATCCCTGCCATGATAAACCAACCG